>JBNKEI010000212.1:0-23468 GCA_050288705.1 Myxococcales bacterium | reverse complement strand
GTTGTTCGAGGACATGTTGACCGCAATTGGTCGTGAAAAGCAGCTAAAAAAGTGGCGTCGTGCGTGGAAGACGGGTTTCATCGAAAAAACGAACCCTGGATGGGCTTGACCTTTGGCCCCAAATCATCGATTGACAAAGTCGTACCCACTGGATTCCCGCCTTCGCGGGAATGATGGAGCGGCGATGCCGGATATAGGGACATGCCCTAATCTAAAAACAGGGCAAGTATGTGCTTGCCCTGTTTTTTGTCATGCCTCTTCTGCTGTCTGGCTTGGCGACTGCGAGCATGAAATCTCGCTTACATCTTGACTGGAATCCCCGCTTCTCCAAGTTATCCGCTTAAGCAGTCGAATTGGTTGTTCAGCGCCCGGAAAAGCCCAGGCTGCTAATCGCATGGCTTTGCGCGCTGCTAATGATCCTACGCTACTAAGTATTTGCAACGGAGGCCGAGACACTGACTCTTGCTTTGGTTGGCGTGGATTCTTGCGGAACCTAGAATGCACTTCGAATGCAAAATTATCTAATGCATCAGGAGAAAGCGGGTCTCCATTAAGCGATAGCGTTAACGATAACAAGCCTTCATTTTCCGCGACATGGAAAAATTGGGATTCAGCAATTTTATTAGGCATGCACTCCAGCGGCCCCACACTAACTACGCCATCAATCTCGCCTTCCTTCCATTCGTGCAACGGTGCACCTAGTGTAAGTACCGATTCTCCCTGATAGAGGTCACGAATATAGTTACTCGACGCTGACAAAGAGTCTTTTACCGTGGTTCGTCGCGACCACCCTAGCCTTTCTGCCATAGCAGAATAAGCTAATGACTGGATAACCGCGCGAGCAAAACTAGAAAGATGCGGTGCAATACCCGTTCGTTCTCCATTAAGAAAATTTACATAGTCAGCGTATTCGATCCATTCATTAAAAGGAGAAAACCGAACTTTTATTCCTCTTTCTTCGAGTTTTTCCACCACCGAATCATTGGCAAAAGGATCACAACGGACGTAAATTTCTCCCACCAAAAGCACGGTGGGTAGACTTCGATTGGTTTTTGCCGCTGCAAAATCTGCCGCTGCTCTTCCCAAAAGGTCAAGCACCCCAAACACTCTACCATTGGCTACTTGCAGCAAAGCCGCGCCAGCGCTTAGATCGCCTCTTCCGGCTTCTTCTACTACCTCAGCCAATTCCTCTTGGTAGCGGGCATAAATCTCATTAGCTATTCCTTTGCGCCGCTCGACCGGCCGAGTATCAAAAAGAGCCTCTTGCAAAAGATCTGCAGCCATAAAACAGGTAAATACTAACGCTGCAAAACCATCGGGGACTTCTTCGAAATAGCTTTTGAAGTTAGGGGAAAAAATCCGTATCCGATTCTCCATGCTTAGGCGATGCAATATTAATTTGTGCAAAGTATTGTAAGCACCAAACCTGCAAGGACCATATGCCGTTGGCATAAAAAAAGAAAAACGCTGCTGAGGATTGGGCTCATTTAGCACCCGTTTTAATAAACTTCCCAGAGTGATAGTCATGGGCACGCATTCTTTGCCCGAGGTGTAGCGTCTTCCTAAACGGAGATCTTCGCGATCTGGTTTAGCCAAAGCTTCAGAAGGTATACCAATTCCTCGCATTGCTGCCGCAAGAATACCCGCTCCTGGTCCCATGCGGGGAATTAGTAATATTTCCTCTGCTTGTCGAATATCTGCTAGCTTTTCTTCGATTTCGCTCACTTGCTTGAAGTCGAGCGGCTCTTTTTTTGTGGAATTCTGAAGGTCTTCAGACACACAGTGTAAAAAAGCTTCTACCCGAGTTTTGGTTCCCGCATCGCCCGAATGCCCATCGGTTTCAATAATGGCAAATGGTTTACCATCCATAATATGGCTGAAAAAATGAAGAGTAAAACTGTCGGGACCGCAGGAATAATTGCTGCAATATAAAGCATACATTCCCGCAGTACGACGAATTTGATGCGCCGCGCGCAGAATATCCTGTCCATAACTCCAAAACATGCGCTCAAATACCGGAGCATCAGCCGAAGTCGGAAAACAATCTACAGGAATAGCAATAGCCCCTTGCTCGCGCAAAATTGCCGGCACATTGGAATTAAGCACTTTATTGTAAATAGTATAGGCGCGACCCAAAACAATTACCGGGGTAATTTGTTTTTCCTTACAGAAACTTAGCGCCTGTTGTCCCAATTCGCGGCATTCGCTATTAAATTGGTGCTGTACCTCTATTGCCCGGCGAAATGCATTACGCCATTGGTCGCCAACAATACCAAAATCGCGCGCAATTCGCTCACCGCTCTGCTCAAATGCTTTGGATTCTAAATTTCCTGGCCCCATATCCACGAGAGTAGAAATAAAGCGAGAAACCCGGTCTTTACCCAAGTCCCAACGCAACAAGTCGGGACTAGCCTGCACTATAGGGCAAACAACCGAATGTTCTTCGTCGTTTACACGAGTAAATTCGCGAATCATTGGTAAAAACAAATAATCTGGTTGCGCATCAGCCATTTCACTAACCAAACCGTGAAATTGTTGCATAGGAGCACAAAACGGAACATTGGCTTCTTCGATGCCTCTTTTTAGCGCATTTTGATCAGCGCCGCGATGCACTCGAATATCAAAACCCATTTCATAGAGATAAGTGGCAAAGAAGGGAAAGAGTCCTTTAAATAAAAACTCATCAGCTATAGCGACAACCGGGCGATCCCGTCTTTGAGCAACCTTTTGCAGTATAATCTCTACTAACTCTTCTCGTTCTCGAAAGGGGTCAGGAGCCCGATCAGGCAATTTACGTTTGCGCGATCCTTTGTCGTATAGGGCACAACCTCCACCCCAGGTAAACCGTTGCTTTTCTCCTTCTACAATGGTGGTTAAACGATCTATTCGACACTTATTGCCTGCTCCGCCACAACCCTGGGTAGATTTACAAACAAAAGTGTCTTTGTGTTCTACTTTGGCTTCTAAAAAGCGCTGCGGTTCCAAAGTTTTGCGTTTGTTAACCATATTCTTCATGGTCAACAAAGCAATACCAAGCGCACCAACCGTGCCCGGATTAGGAGGAATAATTACTTCGCTACCAGTTTGGCGAACAACTGCGGCAGCCAGAGCATCGGCGGCAAAAGGCATTCCTTGGCAAAAAATCACCTGACCAACTGAGCGACTACCTTTTACGCGGTTCAAATAGTTCTGGACAATGGAGTCGTAGATTCCGGCGATTATTGCCCGAGAGTCGCTTCCCAAAGAAACCGCCTCATCGATTATTTCCGCCATAAAGACCGAACAGTGCTGTCCTAAAGAAACCCCGGAGGTGGCTTGCAAGGCTTCTTGGCCTAACTGCTCTACATTTTTTACTCCCGCAAATTTTCGACCTTGCTCTTCAATGAATGAACCAGTTCCTGCACTACAAGCCTCATTCATGGCGGCATCGACTACCCGACCATCGGCCATGCGTATATATTTGGCGTCTTGCCCACCAATTTCGAAGATGGTATCTACCCGGGGTTCAAAATGGCGCGCTCCCTCTGCATGCGCGGCAATTTCGTTTAATACAAAAACAGCGTCCGACCCGTAGCAAGTAGTCATCAAAGAGCCAACAATTTCTCTTCCACTTCCCGTAGCCCCAGCAGCGCGGATACGACATGCCCCTGCGGAACTATCTACAAACTGGCGCATTAAAGTTTGCGAAGCCCCTATAGGGTCGCCGTTAGTTTTCAAATATCCTTCCCAAACTACTTCTTGGGTTTTTATGTCTACCCCTACTGCCTTGGAACCAGTAGAGCCAATATCAAAACCCAACACAATGTTGCGCGGCTTATTTACTACCGCCAGCTTTTGTTTAGGCATCCGCCTAACCTGGCTTAAGAATGCCGCCAAAGAGGGAATTTCTTCCAATCGCGCCTGCACCGCTGGTTTAAAAAGCTGATCAAGCCCGGGAATTTTCACCGGCTGTTCAGCCGCCAGAATTGCACATCCCAATGCTTCTAGGAAAAGGTAATCGTCAGCCGCAGTTTCCAGTAATCTCATTCCTTGCTTACTGGCAAAACACCGAAAGTTTTCCCGTATGCGTGTTGAACGACTGACGCCGCCGACCAACAAGAGCTGAACAGGGCTTAGGCGAGGCTTAATAAGAACCTGAACGTTTTCACAAACTGCGTCGAACAAACCAGCCAGAATTCTCGCTCGGCTTTCCCCTTTATTAGCCAAATGAGTCATGTCGGTCTTCAAAATAACCGGGCAACGGCCTGACAGGGGCGCGGGGTCTTCCACGTTCGCACAAAGGTTGCTCGCATTCTCAATGTCCAGGTCGAAGCGCTCGACTAGTTGTCGAAGAAAATTGCCTGTTCCCTGGGAGCAACGAGAATTTTCTCGAAATACATCTACGCCACCTTCTCTGGCTTCGAGAACACTAAATCCGTGGCTGCCCATAGATACAATAGTGGCGGTCTGGTCGGGAAAGAGCCACCGAAAGCCAGAAATCTGTGCTTGCTTAACTGGAATGTGCGGCAAGTCGACTTGGCTAGCAAACCGTCCGCTCACTGCCGCACCTTGTACGCTCGACCAATCCCAATCCTTCAAGACTTTCTGGAGGGTTGATGCGGGGTTTTTATGATGCTCCACGACAGCCCGACGACCCCACCGCAATTCGCCGTTTTTTTCGGGACTTAGTTCCACTGCCTTGATTGTTTCTGCACCGATATCTAATCCAATGAAGCGACTCGCCATTTACTCCTCGCTGCTCTAATAATTGTGGCGCATTACGCCAGCCATGCATTGGCCAGCAGGCAGGTTAGCGAGATCTTGCGATGGAAGAAAGACGAAAAACAATTATTCAACGATCTTGAAGTAAACTTGAAGTAAAACTGAAGTAAATTCAAAGCTTCTTTGCAGACAAAATAGTTGTAGGATAGGAGAATGAAGAGTAGCATTAACTTTGCAAATTAACTTGAGAAGGCTTTCTTGAATATTTCTCCGATATCACCCCCGTTACATCTGGTTTTAGTAGAGCCGCAAATTCCACCTAATACTGGAAATGTAGCTCGTTTATGTGCGGTAACTGGTTGTAGGCTAATTTTGGTTGGCCCCTTAGGATTTTCAATTGATCAGAAAGATTTGCGTAGAGCTGGCCTTGATTATTGGGACAAGGTTTTTCAGTGCTTTTATCCTACCTTAGAGGAATATATAGAAGCACACCCCTACGCACAGCGTCATCTTTTTAGTGCACGTGCCTGTCACCCTTATTGGGAAGTGCAATTCCAGCCAGGGGATCATCTGGTTTTTGGTTCAGAAACTAAAGGTCTACCCAAGCACTGGATCGAGGCGAACCAAAAGCATACAGTGACCCTTCCCATGCTTCCTGAAAGGCGTTCTCTCAACCTCTCTACTACCGTAGGAATTGCTGCTTACGAGGCTATCCGGCAAATTTCTTACTCGCCTACTTGACCATCGTATCATCGTATTCATGCGACAGTCTGCCCCATCCACTACTCGCTTTTAAGAGGAAGGAAATCATACTGCAAGGAAACGGTGGTTCTAAATCCCCCTACCTGTTGAGGAATAGTTTGAATAGTTTTTAGGCTTAGATTTCGACCCGCCACCATGACAACAGTGCCCTCGTTTTTTTCATCGTAACCAGGACCTATGCGTACAATTCCCGGAAGGGTAGGCAACAGCGTGTGCGCTTCCTGCACCGCCGATTGCAAATCAGAGCTAACCTCCCCATCTTTTTCCACGTCATGACTCCGCAAAAAAACTCCTGGTCGCTGAGCATTTGTCAGAGCTCCAAAAACATTTTTGGAGGGAGCTTCTGGTTTCTGCTCGACGAGCTTTTTATCAACCCTACTCGCCATTAGGTTTTCGGCAATAACTGGGTTCGAACCAAGTACCTGCAAAGAACGGTCGGTTTTAGTTATGGAACTAGCAAACACGTCCTTGCCAAAACAATCGTGCGATCGCAGATCGTTGGAAGGGTCGCCTTCACCTTTTTGCCCGCCTTGTTCCTGGCCTCCCCCACTATCATCTTTCTGCTTAACCTTTGTTACCTTGGCTTCTTCATCATAAACGAGGTTTTGTAGGAAGTCGTTTTCATCGTCCAATGAATTATTTTGACTATTCGATCGAGAGCTTGAGCGTGATTGGACGCCAGCGCGACGAGACGCGGCATGTTGAGGAGAAGGAGCCTGCTGAGGAGATGGAGCCTGAAATGGGGCCTGTTGAGGAGACTCGGCATATTGAGGAGAAAACGCAGCATTTTGTTGAGAAGGGCGAGTGGCCTGTTGAGTAGAAGACGTAGTAGCCTGTTGTGGAGCAGAAGACGCAGCGGACTGTTGAGTAGAAGACGCAGCAGCCTGTTTAGCCGCAGCAGCCTGTCTAGAACGACGAAGAATTTGTTGACGAAGAATTTGTTGACGAAGAGTCTGCTGACGAAGAGTCTGCTGGGAAGAATCAATAGCCTGTTTAGAAGCATGCGCATTATGTAATTTCATGTGATAATAGTACCTCAAACCTTATCGGTTGGCTAGCGTATGCCTGTTGAGATTATTGATTATGGAGTTTGCGAATGCGACACTCCGTTCGAGAGTTGCTATCTTGACGTGCGGCTGAGCATCTGTGATACGGTTGTAGTGTTATCAGGTGTACCTCAAGGAGTGTGTCCGAATTGCGGTTGCAGAGTTTATAAACCAGGCACTCTGGAGCGTTTAGAATCACTTTTCGTCAAAATGAAACGAGCAGAAATCGAAAATAACGATAGCCAAGACACCCAAGATAGCCAAAGAAGCAGAAGCCAAAGAGTTAATAGCAGAAAAGCCGACAAGGCAGCGAGGTCCCGGTATAGGGCTTGATGCATTTGAGCTATAAGCCAACATGCAAGAATTTGCGTTATCTCAAGGAAAGCTGAGCGAACGTCCTTTGGCTGCTCTTTTGTGGGCCGCCTACTACCAGAACGCTAGTGGCGAACTACGCATTAGCACCTCCTGCGGAGAAAACCGCATTGTTTTTTATCGAGGAGCCCCTGCTAGCGTTAAGGTATCGGTCGGATTTCGTTCCCTTGCCGAAATTCTTGTTGAGCACTGCTTAGTTGATCTTGACGCTATTGATTGCACTCTTCCTCTCTTAGAAGCTGGAAAAACCCTCCCCGAAGTTCTGCTTGAACAAGGAGCTATCCAGCCTAGCGGCCTTTGCCTTGGACGCAAGCTCCAGCATGAGGCTCATCTACGCAGCTTAGCCGAGCTTAAAGAAGGAAACTGGGAATTCACTCATCAATCGGTTAGTAAGCTGCAAAATCTAGAGCACTCCAGTCTTATTCCCCACAAGATACTGATTGAGGCCATGAGTGCTTCTTCCGCAGAGCCTTGGATCGCCCGAATCTTAAACGACCAGGAAAACCTTGCCGTAGAGTTTGTGGATTTACCTAAACTATATCGATGGTTACGCTTCTTTAATCCTGGCGATCATGAGCGCAAGGCAGTCGCCTCACTAAGCGAGAATTGGCATTGGAGTGAACTGATTTCCCTTGGCGTTAATATCAATTGGGCGCGCTGGTTTACTGCAACTATGCTGCTATTAGAAGTTGCCAAACCACTCCAGAACGCGGTGCCTGCGGAAATCGTGGTGGAGAAAATTGAACCTGCATCTTCGATCCGTAAGACTGCTCCTACTGCCGAAGGAGAAAACGTGGCCAACCCTGCCGATTTCAAACGCCGCCAGCGTTTGCTTCGCCGTGCGTTTCGCACTTTGGGAGCTTTTCCCTCGCCAGCGCTAGAACATTTGGAAGGAACAGGGGAAGAAGTTTCTTCTCAAACAGCAGACACCTCTTCGGACGTCACATCGTCTGCTACGCCTGCTACTTCAACACCGGTCACCGAAGAAGACCGTGCTTTTGCTCAAAAAGTTGATCTTCACTACCAGACTATTGGTTCCGATTACTTTGCTCGCCTTCAACTACCTTTCACTGCTACTCGCGAACAGATTCGCCAAACCTACCTTCAGTTAGTCAAGTGCTTTCATCCAGATCAAGTCTCGCAGACTCAAGCCACTTTGCTACCTAAAGTAAAAGATATTTTCGCTGCCATCCAAGAGGCCTACGAAACATTGCATGAAGATACCAAAAGAAAAAAGTACATCGATCAACTGGCCGCTTCTCGAGCCATTCCCCTTTCGACAGAAACTTCTTCTTCAAAGCCTGACCATGCGCAATTGGCTAAACAGGGAGAGATTTATCTAAAAAAGAAGGATTATGCTTCAGCGGCAACTGCTTTTGCCAGTGCCTTCCAATTGAGCTCCAAAGCCATTTACCTAACCCAAGAAGCTTGGGCGTGCTACTTGGAACCAGAGCCCAAAATCGACCTACCAGAGATTAAAAGAAAATTGGAGCAAGCACTCAAGCTGGAATCAAATTGCGACCGTGCTGCCTACTCGCTAGGAGTGATACATCGCGTGGAGGGCGATCTAGTGAAAGCCGAACGCTATTTCCGCTTAGCTTTTCATTCCAACCCCCGAAACAGCGAAGCAGCCACGGAACTACGACTTATAGAAATGCGCCAAAAGAAAAGAAGATAACCCAGTAACCTCTCGAAAAAAACCTTATCGCCCTCTGCGAATTCGACCCCTTACTCCTACCGTTGTTGCTTGCGCATTATTAGCGTTAGCTATTGCTTCTAGCTGCGCCATTTTCTGATCAAATAAGCGGTCGGCAACATTTACTAGCCAATCTCGGTGAAGCACTCCTCGCCGAAGCCGTGCGGGCAAACCAATGCAACCTACGCGCGATCCGCAAATTGCTCCTGCCATTGACGCCACCGAATCGGTGTCGCCCCCTGCTCGTAAGACTAAAGACATTACCGCACGGAAATCATCGCGCTCTCTCAAAAACGCATACAGAGCCATCAACACCGAGGGGAAAACGTATTGGCTAATACCGGGCCACTCGACTTGGTAGTGAGGAGGAAAACCTGCCCGAGCAATAACCTTAATCGCCGCAAGAGGCTCAAAGTGCAGCAGTTGGGGTAGTCTTTTGATTTCCGATGCTAGATCTGCGTCGAGCGTCGAGACTACCCGGGCAATGCGCGCACAGTACAAATCTTCCGAAAGCGGCTCTCCCAAATTCAAGGCTACTGCCGCAGCAATGGCCGCTCCGCCAGCCTGCGCCCGAGGATCTTTGTGAGTAATAACTCCTTGCACTTCCGCATCGCGCCTAATGCGGCTTGGCTGATCATAATGCCATAACCCTAGGGGAGATGCGCGCGTAGCCGGGCCATTGCCTGCCCGTCCGAGTTCAACCCCGGCACTCATCCATGGCACCCCTTGCAAAAGCCTTTCCATAGCCTCTTTTGAAGATCGGTCGGCAAATAGAATTACCCCCTCTTTCCAAAGCAGCGCAAAGCGCTGGGCAATCGATCGGCCATCCACTCTACCCTCAGCAATGATGGCTTCTGCCACCGCCAAGGTCATTTGCGTATCGTCGGTATATTGGCCCTTTATAAATCGGCCCCGAGGGCGCAAGACATAGTCTTCCGCCAAAGTGGGAATTCGCGAAATTGCCTCTGGAGGGGCTCCTTCAAAGGGAAAACCTAATGCATCACCAATTGCGCACCCCAGTAAGGTCGCACGAAACCGATCGCGTAGCTCTGCCGAAGATAAAGCCATAGTCATTAGCCAGGCGTATCAGGTCCTGCAAAAAAACCGGCAGGGTTCCTGCTGTGCTTGGTTTTCAGATTCTTATTTTTGAAAAGGATGTCTACAACAACGTATGGGTTTCAATGGACAGTATGGTAAATAGTTTAATGAGTCCCGCGCTCTCTTAGCGAGTCCTCTATGCTAACGCTCAGACCCTCGCTATGTCTACCAGAAGGTTTTTCTAGCAAGGGAACCAAAGGAATTAGGCTGACTCTTCGATTTTCCCAATCCACTGGCCCAACTAGCACATCCAGCTCTTCTCCCGAGCGGATTAGCTCTTCGGGGTGTTCCACCCGCTCTCCTCCGGCTAGATCGCTTACATGAATAAGCCCATCAACGCCTGGCACCAACTCTACAAAAGCGCCAAATGGTTGTACTCCCACTACTTTTCCTCGAAAAGCCGCCCCTTCTACCAACCATTCTCGGGCAGCCTCCCAGGGATCGGATTCCAGTACTCTTAGAGAAACCGTTACCCGCGGCCGTCGCTTCGCTTCCCCAAGATCTACTTTGAGTACCTGTACTTCAATTTCTTGGCCTGGCTCCAAAATATCGGAAGGTCGAAGAATTCTTCGCCGGGTTACTTCGCTAGTTGGAAGCAAAGCATCTATCCCTCCAATATCCACAAATGCTCCAAATTCGTGCAGCGAAATTACCTTCCCCTGCAATACCTGACCTTCTTCCAACTGGCTAAACACTGTTTGGGCTTTGACTGTCCTTTCCTCGTCTAGTAAAGCGCGACGAGAAACCACCACCTGTCGTCCTCGGAGATCGTGAACTTTCAGCGCCATTCGCTGTCCCACCAGCTCGGAAAGATCTTCGGGAGGACGAGCATCAATCTGAGATACAGGACAAAAGGCTCTCACTCCTCCAATTTGTATTTCTAACCCTCCCCGATTATACCCGCGCACCACCCCGACTACCGTACGGTTGTGCTGCTTTGCTTCAGCCAACCATTGTCTGCCTAGCCGGCCGCTTGGAATTTGCGAAGTTAAACGTGCAGGCTCGCCCTCGCTGCCTTCATCAATAATCGTTCCTTCAACCTCGTCGCCTTCCTGAAGCCGCAAGGGCTCACCTTGCGGAGTTAAATCCATAAGACTGAGCAATGCCTCCCGCTTGGAACCCAGATCGATTATGGCATCATGGGGCCGCAAGGTAAGCACTCGGCCTTTTACCCGATCGCCTTTGACGAGTCGAAAACGTGAGTGAGACATGCTCTCTTCAAGCATTGACTCGAAAGAAGATTCTTCTTTAACCTCTCCTGCCATCCAAAGCTCCACCCTGTTGGTCTTGTTCATGTTCTGAAGTTCTTGAAAATTTTCTCTTCATACGAAAAACAGCTCATGGCAATAGTGTGAGCACAGTGGTAAAAAACGCCAAGGTCACGTCACGCACGGGGAAAGCTATCGTATAGCTCTGGTTCTCTGGTTCTAATAAAGAGCAGTTGAAAGTTAAAAATACAGAAGTTCGGGTCGCTGCCCCTCGGCGCCAATACTGCTTGATACAACCGCCCCAAAATCAATACCTACGGCCCGTTTATGCCTGGTTTTTTCATTGGCAAACAACATTAAGTTTTGGAACGAGTGCTCGTTGCGAAAAACCTTGTCTTGCTCGGCATTTATGCGCGCTGCTTCATCAAGGTTGCCTTGTTGTATTTCCAGTTGTTCCAGCGCCAGCAAACCGTCAAGGTAAGCTGCCGATTCCTTCCGCATACAACGGCTGACAATATAACTATTTCTCAGCCTGTTAACGCCATCGGCATCGGTCTGGTGTTTCTCTAATTGATCGAGAAATAAATCTAGATCCTTGCTCGCAGCCTCGCGCGCGGCATCCAAAGTAATACCCACGCCAACTCGCTTTTCCGCGCCGACTGCAATCCATTCTTCTCGCTGGGCATTAACTGCGTTCTTAAATTGCTCAAAGCTTTTGTACTCGATATCGGCTCGGGAATGTCTCCAATGAGTCTGGCCATTCATGACTACCCACCGGTTCTTGAATTCTACCGAGTTATCGTAGATTAATTTCTTTTTGCTATAACCACCGCCAGTTCCCAGCACGCCACCTACCTCGCCTGCATGCTGAGCATTTTTTAGAGTAAACAATTCAGCCGCGGTTCCTCGTGTGGCCACCGCTACCTGATTACCCACCAGAACCCGGTTACGGTGAATGCTAAAGTATCCGGAATCAACCGCAATAATCTGTTTACGAAGGGTAGTTTGTTCTCTACTAAGACTAGCATCGAGGCCAAGCCTCTGCGCCAACGGCATTTTGGGAAACAACATCCCGATTGTAGCACCCAAGGCATTGGTTTTCTTGGATATTTTGTCGCTCTCTCGCTGCACCAGGTTCACCGATACCTTTGGATTCATGGCTAGTATGGCCCCTATCGGATTGGGTATTCCTCCCAATTCCGCGCCAAAGCGTTTTCTACCGGTGACTTCGTCGATCTTGTCCCTCCAATTAAATAGCGTGTCCATAAGTTGCCGTGCTTCATCACGAAGTTCCTCGGTAGAGCTGGTATCAACCGGCAGTCGTAGCCACACTCCTTCCTTATTGTTGCTTTCGCCAGCGCGAGAATGATCGTAGTATGCGCCACCTCTAATGCCAGCACCGGTGCCGCCAAATCCAATTCTGCCACCAACGCCCAGACCAACCTTTCCGCAAACCGCCTTCTCCTTTCCAATAAAGATATCTAGACTTTCCGTGGTGAAGGAAATTTCGAATATGGCGTTTTTGGTAAGTGCCCCTTCGAGCTTTATTCGGGGCTGCACCGAAGCCACCAGTGATGCACCCCCTGTTACCACTCCGGTAGCAATGGTGACTGCGCCGGTTATCGGCGGTTTAACGCCACCGGTATATCCGTTGACGAAACGCGCCGTACAACGTTGTTCCATTCGATGGGGAATGCTATCGAGGAACTTGTACACATCGGCCGGAGAATTTACCTGTACCGGCGAATCTTCGATGATGGTTTCCATTGCTTTGCGCAACGCGGTTTCCAGCGTCTTTACATCTTGATCCGGTGCGCGATCGGGTGCGTTAGCCTTAAGTCTATTCCATATCGAAACCAAATTTTCGGTTCTGAGCATTCCGATAATTTTATGTTCGTGCCTGTCGATTGCTGGATGATTAAGTACCCCCTGGGAATTCAGAACCTGATTGGCATCTGCTGATGACAGCCCGAATTGCCTAGTAAGAGCTTCATGTAATGCTTGTCGTCCCCCATTTTCTAGATCTGGCACAAAGGCGTGCTCGGGTCGACAGATCTTATTTCCACGCTCATCGTTCAATGTTTTTAGGGCATGCGCAATCGCCGCCACTTCAAATAGCAGCGTACAGCAGAGCCTGGTGCGTTCGCTAAGCAGGTGCTGGGTAACCTTAACCATGGCGGTACCCGCGGTTTCTAGATATCTATCTAGCCGCGCACCAGTCTCCCCGTCAACCAGACTGTATGCCGAATGAACATTTTGACTCAAAGCCAGAACCGCCGGCTTGAAAGGGCTAGGCTTGCCTGCCGAAGACACCGCCGATTGCAAATGCCCAGCGTTGTTATCCTGGATAGCAATGTCGACCCACTTGGTGCTCGCTTTTTGCAAATACTTGTTGACCTTGCTTAAAAGGGAGCCTTCTTGCGATGCAAAATAATTGCAATGCACCGCTTGAAAAGCCGCTTTTTGCGCATCACTAGCCCCAACAAGTGGCTCTACAAACTGGCCGTCAAAGCGGGAGGCATTAGCAAACATCAAAGTTGCGGCTTCCATAGCGTTGGCCAGCATTTCTAAATTGCTCGCCACTGCATCTCCATCTATTTCGGCAACGTAATGAGCGGAAGCCTGCAAATACACTGACACCGCGGTTACCGCATGAAGTACGGCGCGTTCGCGCGCCGTCTCAACCTCGGGCTTTTCATTCTCATGAGCTTGCAGCGAGCCTGGTAGTCCGACAGTCAAGCGCAGCAGTATTTCCATGCCACGCGGCAATGATGCCAGCACTTGTGCCGTCTCTAGCGCTGGTTCATCTATTATCCTTTCTCCCGGGACCCCCGCCAAAGAGGCCATGCTGGATTGCATCAACTCTTGCAATGCCCGGCTGGCTACAGTGATATCGCGTTTAGACGACTGCGATACCGCCCGATACACTATCTTGAAAACGAGCAACTCATCTAATCCTTGGTTGCCAGCTATATCTCTACTGTGCACCTTAACCAGCACGGTTGATAATACCGCTTTCAGCTCTTGAACTTTCGATGACATTACCCCTTGGATATCAAAAAACTTGCCTAGTTCCTCTAGGGAAAGAGCATTGATAAAACCTACGTCATGCATTGCATCAACTACGCAAACCTGTTGTTCTTGGTACTTTTCGGCCACGTTTTGCAAACCCTGGGCCTGTTCATCTAGAATTAATTGTGATTCTAGTTTTATGGTTATTGCTTCAAGCTGGCTTTTCCATTTACAGTACTGCTGTTGCGCTTCTTCAATCCATTGCTCGGTAATTGTTTTTATTTGCTCACTCCACGCAATTTTGTGGTTGGACGAGTTTATTTTCTCCGTTAATACGGTCATTTTCTCGGCCAAACGGTCGCGTTTAATGGTAATTGAACTGATTCGATCCTCTAACCGCACAATTTTGGAGTGTTTGTTTATCAAAATAGTATATTCGCCCGACCTTGATGTACCGCTGTTCTGCTGAAAACTTTCGTCATCCAGTTTATCCAACCAATTCGCCACTAAAACGCACCTTGAGTATTCGTTTTGCAAATTCTCTAAGCGGTTTTTCATACGATGCAGTAATGCCTGCAGCAATTTATGCCGCCGGGTTGATTTCGTAAGTTCGTTTGTTTGTTTCTCTAATCGCGCCCTAGCCTTTTCTAGCAACTTCGTAGCAAGAAAATCCTTCGACCAAGCTCGCCTGAGATTACGCACCGCCTTTGCCACCTGCTCTTCTACTTCTTCTCGAGTCTGAGCAACCGCTTCAGCAAGCTCGTATGATCGCCTGACCGTCGCTGCTGATTTAGTTAGCTCGTCGGTAAGCGCACGCAACTTAGCTGTCCCCCCAAGCAGTATGGTGGTGGTGCGCTCTAGTCTGGCATTGGCACGACCTCCAGTGCCCAACTTTTCCGGGCGCGTTAAGGCCATGGCAATTTCACTTTTCCGCAATGTTATCGGCTTGCGGAAATGGAAATGAGGCTTTAAACGACGCCTTATAGGCCTAACCATGGAACGTAGGGAACGAGATGAATCGGCAACCTGTGTACGCTCGGCTTTTAGCGGCGTTTCTTCTGGAAAGACTGCCTGTTCCAGCTCTTGCATTAGTTGGTTATATTTTTCGGTAAACTGCCCCTCCGCTACCAAGGAATTGCGCCACTCGCTCTGCGATACACCTGAAGTACGCGCATATCCAGTCGTGGTCCTTTGGTCTTCCCGGATCTGAGTCAGATGTTCTTGGCGGGTTCTTGGATCGGTCACCGATGTTGAAGAGTAAGTAGCCAATAAATTCACGGAGTATTGTATTTCCGCCCTGGTTTTGGAGCGCACCGCTAGGTCGGCTCCATTAGTCCCATCGAACCGGTCTTCTTTACCAGCAGGGAAAGAAATACATTGTTCACTGGTTGAACTTGAACCTGCGTTTGCTCTGGAACTGGAGGCTCTTGTCGGCCACTGCGCATTCTGCCGCGCCCCCGATTGCCGGGCGTTTGGAGAACTTAGACCATCGTGGTATTTTACTGCCATTATCGTCTCCTATTTCGACGTTCCAAGCCTCACTTGCTGTATAGTAAAGACATGCGCATTAAGGCTATAAAGTTGAGGAAAAAGGTAGCAAGAGGTAATCCCCGGACCCTACTTGTTTCTGATAGTTTGCTCAAGGGTGATTATGCAGAAATCAGGTCCGTGCTCAGCGACAAGGTAAAAACCGAACAGTAGATTCCATTTCCCGAACAATTAACGCGAAAGAGAATAAAGTTTCTTCGATGTATTTCTCGGTGCAATCATAAGGCAAAGAAAAACGAACAGAACAATGAGCTTCGCTATTACTTCGTCCCATTGCCAGAAGTACGTGAGATGGTTCGGGTGAACCGGATTTACAGGCAGATCCGGCTGAAATGGCGATACCTTGCCTATCAAAAGCAATTACTAGTGATTCCCCGCGTATTCCGGGGAAGGTCATGTTGAGTGTATTAGGTAGGCAATGTTCAGGACTTCCATTACGCAAAGCCCCGGGAATCAATTTACTAATTCCTTGCTCTAATTTATCGCACAAACTAGCTAGCTGCTTTTCTTGAGGAAGGCGCTGAGTTGCCGCTAAATCGGCTGCGCGCCCCAAACCTACTATATTTGAAACCGCTTCAGTTCCCGATCGCATTCCGCTCTCTTGACCACCTCCCTGAAGCAGTGGTTCTAGTTGCACACCTTTTTTCACATAGAGCGCACCTATTCCCTTAGGTCCTCCCATTTTGTGAGCAGATAAACTGAGCAAATCCACCGGCAACGAATGCAAGTTTACGGGAATTTTTCCTACTGCTTGAATAGCATCGGTATGAAATAAAGCCCCTTTTTGGTGTGCCAGGTGACAAAGTTCGGCAACAGGTTGTATAGTCCCTACTTCATTATTGGCCAGCATTATAGAAACCAATATGGTTTCGGTATCTAGAATTTTTTCCAGATTTTCGGGAGTAGTTCTACCCTTAGAATCAACTTCCAAATAACTGACTCGCATACCTTGTTTTTCTAAATACTGGCAAGTGCGTAATACTGCAGGGTGTTCCACCCGGCTAGTAATTAAATGATTTCCTCGACGAAATTGAGAGAACGTAATTCCCTGCAAGGCTAAATTATTGGCTTCGGTTCCTCCACTGGTAAATATTATTTCTTTTGGTCGGGCCCCTATTAAAAAAGCTACTGAACGACGCGCTTTTTCGATGGCTTCCTTGGCGATGCGCCCGCGTCGGTGTAGACTGGAAGGATTACCATAATCTGCCTCTAGAAAGGGTTGCATGGCCTCGCGGACCTCGCGGATTATTGACGTAGTGGCATTAGCATCGAGATCAATGTTCCTTTTGGCGTAGACGCTGGTAGACGGTTTATCGGAACGGCATTGGTATTTGGAAATATCGGGCTGATTATTAAAAACCAAATCGCATTTTGGCGAAATTATTGAATCTAGTTTTTTTACTTCACACAATAGGGCTTTGTATACCGGAAATCCTGATATTTCGTCATAATTACTAAGATCAGTTAATTCATTTACATTAGTCTCCTTCCACCCACCTAGCGCGTCGGGAGAGCCCCCTCCCATATTGCATTCAACCGTACCGGAAATAATTTGCTCGGTAACTATTGCTCGGAAACCAACCTCTCCTCGCGAAGTTTTTACATTGACCCGATCTCCGGTGTTAATTCCACGGGGGCAAGCATCTTGCCGATGGATTTCCACGCATGGCTCGGGTTGGTCTCTAACTAATCCGGCAATTTCGTGATGCTGTGACCGAAAATCGGTTTGTAGCCTTGCTCCAGTATTTAGTATTAACGGATATTCCCTAGTCATTAAAGGATTAGCCAATGGTCCTTCTGAGGGCTCAATATATTTGGGCAAAGGCTGATAACCATAATCCTCCAGGATGGTAGAATGAATTTCAAATTTTCCACTAGGAGTATCAAACCCCAGAGCGCCATCTAAACGAAGAATACCCTTTTCCCATTTACGGTATTCCATAACCGGTGTTTCAATTTTAACCAGTCCACCCGCTTCTTTTACCTGCTCCAGCGTAAAACCTGATTCTTTTAAAGCCGCGCGAATCATTACTTCTTCGTTCTGGGGATACAAATGTCCGTATCCTAGCCTTTGCGCTAGCTCAGCCATAATTCGATAATCATTTCTGGCTTCTCCTAAAGGCTCGATTAGTTTTTCTCGCAATCGAAATAGTGGTCCATACACCATATACGAATCAATCTCGAACATAGTGGTTGCCGGCAGTATCAAGTCAGCATAAGCTGAGTCGGCAGTTAAATTGCGATTTATACAAACCAGGAATTTTAATTTAGATAAAGTTTCTCGCCAAATGGAAGTTTGCGGCCAAGAGGTGAGCAATGAAGCCCCATGCATTATCAAGCCATGAATAGGGTATGGATCATTTTGAAGTACCGCACTAACCAGGCTGCTGGCATGTAATTCTCCTCGATAGGCAGAATACAGGGGAAAATGATTGGTCACTGATTTGGTCATTTCCGGGCTGGCCACATTGTGTTCACGATTAATCGGAAATCGACTTTTGGGCATCGCCAAACACAATCCGCCAGGCACATCAAGCTGCCCTGCCAGGGCCCATAGGGTTAACACTCCCCGAATAGCTTGCACGCCACTATTAGAATATTCCAGTCCGGTATACATAACCGGTGCACAGCCGCGCGCATTTGCTATTTTTCGTGCTAATTCGCGAATAGTTTGCGCGGGTACTCTGGTAATTGTTTCTACTATTTCCGGCGAGAAATGCTGGACATATTGTCGTAATTCTGCAAAACCCACGCACCATTTTTCCGCAAATTCCTCGTCTAGCAGATCCTCTTCTATTAAAACTTCTATAAGGCCCAAAGCCAAAGCACCGTCAGTTCCTGGTCTAATAGGAATCCATTCTGCTCCGGTAAGTAATACTGTTTCGGTTTTTCGGGGATCGATAACTACTACTGACGTTCCCCTAGCTACTGCCGCTTCTAAACGACGCATATCCAGGGGAGGAGAATCAGTAGCCGGATTGGCTCCCCAGACCACCACCATTTCCGCGTTTTCTAAATCAGAAAACATATTAATATACATTCTTCCCATGGTTACATGCGGCGCAATCATGGCGAATGAAACGTAACAAAGAGCTCCTACGCCCATAGTATTGGGAGTTCCTAAAGGAAACAAGACGCTTGAAGCCGAAGAAACCGCCACTCCTTTGGGCTGAAAATGATCGCAAAGCGAAAGCTCGAAGGCCCCTCTTCCCGTATAAATAGCGAGTGATTGGGAACCTGTTTCTTTTATAATATTTTGAAAATGATTAACAATTTGTTGATATGCTTTTTCCCAGCTTACCGGTTCAAAATTGTAGGTACCTTTTTTTCCTCTACGCATAAGAGGCTGGCGCAGACGACTTTCCGAATAGATAATTTCTGGTGCGTGCTCGCCTCTTCGACACAACATTCCTAACGGATGATCTTGGTCTTGACGAATTTCTGTCAATCTTCCGTTTTTAATACGTACTTCCACCCAACAACCTGCTGGGCATATGCCACAAATCCCTTTTTTCCATTCTCCTTTAATGTGCAAGAGATTATCCTTTACAGATGCGTGCTAAATTAACACTGAATTGATTTTTGTTATCAAGCCATTGCTTTTCTAATTGAAATCCTGCTCCATGCAATAGCCATGAAATCTGATCCATTGAGTATTTAAATGAGCTTTCAGTATGCACCCATTCGTTTGGTTCGAATTTCACTTCTAGTGATAATTTTTTCAGCATTGCCCGCTGATAGCGTTTGCTTACCAAATGCATTTCTATACTATGATTCTGTTCATTGTATCTGGCTAGATGCTCGAAATATTCGGGTTGAATATCGCCTTCTAGCTCTCGATTAATACGCTTCAGCAAGTTTTTATTAAACTGGGCAGTAACCCCCAGCGAATCATCGTAAGCAGAGAGGAGTAGATTGTGATCTTTGCGAAGGTCAATTCCCATTAACAAGCGGTCTGTGGGCAATAGGTGCCTACCAATCAGCGCCAAAAAACTTATTGCCTGGCTGGGCTCCAAATTGCCAATACTTCCTCCCAGCCAGAGCACTAATCGGGGGGCAAAAGTCTGCTTTTCCAGCTGACTTAGCCCATCCACATAGTCGCCAGCTACTGCGGTGGTTTGAATTTCTGGATGCTCAATTAGAAGCTTATTAACGCTTTGAACCAGTATTTCCCGGGAAATATCCACTGGCATAAAATGCAATGGCCCGTGACGATGCAGTATGGCTTTCAATAAAATACGACTTTTTTGCGCATTACCACTACCCAGTTCCATAACTATTGGCGCACAATCAAACAAATCTGCGATTTCTTCAGCTCTTTTTTCTAAAATAGATTTTTCGGCTCGTGTAGGGTAATATTCAGAAAGAGTACAAATTTCTTCAAACAGTTGTGATCCTTTTTCATCATACAACCATCGGCAAGGAATACGCTTTGGTTTACTTAACAATCCTTCAAAAACTTCTTTTGCAAATTCATTTTTCTGCGTGTCCGCTGATCTTTCTTGTAGAGAAAATATTTTGTCTGTGCACTTCATTACTAATCCCCATTTTCACCTGACTAGAACCCAAGGCTTCATTAGGAACTGTGCACTGGCGAGCGCTACGGCAAGGCTAGGAGCTAGAAAGACGTTTCCCTCTACCCTTTGATTTGCCGGAAAGCGAAGCCTGGAGAGGAAGCTGAATTTCTGTAGAAGACTCCGACTTCTTATCTTTAGGTTGCTGTTCTGCACCGTCACTCATTTGATTACGTATACGGTTTACCGCCTCGGCATGTAGCTGGCAAACCCTCGGCTCGCTCACCTCGAACACTTGCGCAATTTCTTTATAGGTAAGACCCTCAACATAATGAAGCGACATGAGAATTTGCAGTCGCTCAGGTAATGACGCCAAGGCACTGGTTAAAGCATGCAGACACTCTGCTTTTTCAAGTTGCTCATCTTGAGCGACATCTTCGCAACAAGTAGGAAAATTCTGGGCTATCGGCATGTGAGGCATAGCCAACATTTCCATTTCTCCCAACTCCCCCACATCCATATTTAGTTCTGCTGCCAACTCCTCAATAGAAGGTTCGTGACCTAATTTGTGCGCAAGCGCTTGACGAGTTTTACTAATTTGATCGGCCTGCGTGCGTAGCCGACGAGGCAGGTGATCCATTTTACGCAATTCATCCAACATGGCTCCTCGCACACGATGCTCTACAAAACTCTCGAAACGCACGTCACGCGCTGAATCAAACCTCTTGGCCGCATCCAGCAGCCCTAATGCTCCCGCTGACCACAAATCATCAAAAGTCGACGGAATTCCTACTCGCTGTGTCAACCGGCGAGCTACGCGATCGATTAACCCTGCGTATTTGTTAATGAGCGCAGCGTCATCATCACGGGTAGAATTGTACAACGAGTGGGCTCGGTGCATGGTCAACCCTGAGGACTGGATTCTCGTAAAAGCCGTTGCCAAAGAAACTTCATCCCCCCGTCTAAAGGTGCTGGCCCGGGTTCCTGAAATAGGCGATATGCTAGTACTCCCAAAGCCCGGCTGGATGGCGATTGCGGAAATAGATCAACCAAGGGACGCTGCGCCATTATGGCTCGATGCATGTTTTCATCTCTTGGTAATGAGCCTAAGTATTTGACGCGAGCATTTAAAAAGCGGCTGGTAACCGAGGTAAGCTTTTCGAATATTTCCCGAGCAGCCGGTTCGCTGGGAGCGGTATTAACTATTACATTAAAATTCCGAACGCCTGCTTGCTGACTTAGTACTTTAACTGCTGCATAAGCGTCAGTTAACGAAGTGGGTTCTACGGTAACCACCAAGACTGCTTCTTGCGCTCCACCTACAAAAAAGAGAACGTTGTCACCTATTCCGGCGCTAGAATCGATTAAAATAATATCAAATGCATCTTCAATATAATCTAGTGCGGTCATAAGCCGAAGCTTTTGAGCATCATCTAAACGGGTTAATCCCTGAATTCCTGAACCCGCGGGTAATACTCTTACTCCGTGCGGCCCACTAGCCAATATTTCTTCCACCGACGCGGAAGCGTCTAGCAAATGCCCCATATGATAACGTGGTTTTAACCCGAAAATTATTTCTACATTTGCTAAGCCTAAATCGGCGTCCAGAATTAATACTCGACTACCATTTCTAGCCGCGATTACGGCTAGATTTGCCGAGATGTTGGTTTTGCCAACACCGCCCTTTCCACTAGTAATGGCAATCACTCGTAAGGAATGGTTTTTTTGATTCACCATTTGGCGCAAATTGTCTGCCTGATCCACTTCATTTCCTCCTGGCCGCACGTCCGGCCTTTCTCGGTTTCCACGCCCCCATAACAAGCGAGCATAGCTCGTCGCTCGAAACCGCGTGAATGTCCTCAGGAACCCGCTGTCCATCGGCTATGCAAGCCACTGGCCGATTTATTCGTACTGCTGCCGATAAGACGCTTCCGGGAGCAGCTGCTTCGTCAATTTTGGAAAAAATGAGACGCTCGGGAGAAAGCTGCCTGTAACGCTCGGCCATTACTGCCAGCTCTCGGGCCCCGGTTGCAGCACTCAACACCAAAAATAATTGAACTCCTGGAACCGTTCGAATTAGCTCTGCCTGCAGGGCAACTGCCTCGCTTAGCGCTCTTCCGGCGGTATCAATTAAAATGAGATCAGCCTGCGAGCTTCTTTCTATAGCCGAAGCCAACTCTGCGCGGTCACGAGCAATATGCGTAGGCAAGCGCATAATCGCTCCGTAGCGCGATATTTGCTCGCTGGCGCCAATGCGGTAGGTATCAACCGTGATTAGCGCCACCTGAAGTTGACTTTCTACCAAAGCCTTGGCCGCTACTTTAGCCAGAGTAGTAGTTTTTCCTACCCCGGTAGGCCCCACTAGGGCGATTACTCGTCTACTATCCCGAAGCCAAGGAGCCCTTCCGGGAACAAGACGACCAGCAATTATGTCGCTTACTCCCGAAAGAAGATCTTCCTCTTTGCCTCCGTCCAGAAGCACTTGACGAACCATTTCTTCCGCCAAAGACTCTTCCACTCCTTGGCTAACTAATCGTCCGTAAGTTTCCGCTGCCTCCGGCGCCATGTCCAAATCATGCTGGGCGCGTGCCCGCGAACAAACGACTCGCATTTCTCGACGAGCTTCGTCTAGGTCGCGCTTAAGCAAAAGTACCTCTCTGGCCAAAGCAGAATTTTCGTCACTAAATCGAGGAGCCGGCCAGGGCTCAGGCGGTTCGTCGGTAGGCTTAGAAAGTCGATGGGGTTGAGGAGGTTTAAAAGGAATTACTGGCGGTGGAGATACCGGCGACGCAATCGACGGCGAGCTTGGCTTTGACTTGACCAGATTCTCATCAGAGAGAGCGGCAACAATTTCGATTTGAGTTTTGCGAAACAGTCCCCCCCCTACCTCGCGAGTTTCCAAAATTACCGCTTCGCTTCCCAGAGCCGATTTCACTGCCTGCAATGCAGAAGCGGCATCAGGAGCTCGAAATGTACGCACCGTGGCATGCATTGCTTCTACTCCAAATCTGCCCCCGACCATCGTCAATGCGAAAGTTGGACCATCCGGTTGGCTCTGGCGTAACTCCCGTGGTTTGCGTGGTTTTCATGACTTACGTAGGAAAGCTGATGACTATTGACGAAAGCCGCTTTTGCCGAAGCGCCAATCAATCGACGCGCCGTTTTTGCGTCAAGGGCGCAGCGCCAATTCTCCGTCGGTAAGCCAGCCACTATTCCCTGGGCATTCCTGTGAACAACGGGGAGTAAATGACAGCCAGATTCCATCTGAGTACCAAGGACGGTGGCGGATCATCGAGACATCGCAATGAGTAAACGACGGCCTCGACATGCTTGGCTCTCTCAGTGCAGTAACAACCAATGTTATTATTAGGTGTCTTTTCGGCAAGCCTGCATGAAAGGTAAAAACCAGCGGAGTAGTGTCATGGGTCACCAAAGAAGGAGACCCAATGACAAGCGAGCAAGAGCGAGCAGCGCTGATAAAGCAAGCACAAGAAAAAGCAGCAGAATGGCT
>JBNKEI010000211.1:0-22557 GCA_050288705.1 Myxococcales bacterium | reverse complement strand
ACCCACTGTTGAAGAAATCAAAAAAATCTATCAATTCTGTTACCTTGGAGAACACGTAAACTTTTAGTCAGGGAAAATTAGCCGTAGTCATATATACATGTAAGCGCCTGCGTACATCGCCATACAAAAGATGGGGGCTATTACTCCCATCTTAGTATGAACAAAGACTAGCTTCTGTAGTCTGGAAATTATCTGTTGAAAATTTATGTAGAAAAATTATGTTGCACTGAAATTTATTTACAATTTTTTATTGAGAATCTCAAATGAATGCACTTACGCTGGTTTTTGCTGCACTTTGCATTTTTGCTATTGCCTATCGGTTTTACGGGCTGTTCATTGCAAACAGAGTTCTTAAACTCGATGCAACCAGAGCAACACCAGCAGTAACCATGAACGATAGTCTCGACTATAGTGAAACTAATCGTTACATGATATTCGGGCATCACTTTGCTGCAATATCGGCGGCCGGCCCTTTATTGGGGCCAGTACTTGCTGCCCAGTTTGGTTTTCTACCTGGAGCTCTTTGGATTCTTATCGGCTGCGTAATTGGTGGCGCAGTACACGATATGGTTATCTTGTTCGCATCAGTCAGACACGGAGGTAAAAGCCTTTCCGTCATTGCCGGAAAAGAAATCAGTCGTCGAGTAGGATTCGTGGCTTCTTTTGCCATACTTTTTATATTGATTCTAACCATTGCAGGCTTATCTATCGCAATGTGTAATTCCTTGTACCAAAGCCCCTGGGGAGTTTTTACGGTGGCAGCCACTATTCCTATCGCCATATTAATGGGATTATGGCTATTTAAATTTCGACCTGGCGATGTCGCAGGTGCAAGTATTCTGGCGGTTGCGCTTCTGGTTATCGCGGTTCTTACCGGTTCCTACATTGCACACGATCAAGTTCTTTCTAAAATATTTTCGCTTTCCGAGAACCAAATAAAAATTGCCATACCTGCATACGGATATGTAGCTTCAGTTTTGCCGATATGGCTTTTACTTTGCCCTCGCGATTATCTTTCCACGTATTTAAAATTGGGAACTATTGCCATGCTGGCAATAGGAGTTGCCATTGTCGCTCCCACGATGCAAATGAGTACAACCACCCGTTTTTTAACTGAAGAGGGCCCGGTATTTTCCGGTTCAATTTTCCCTTTTTTATTCACTACCATTGCCTGCGGAGCAATTTCTGGTTTTCATGCAGTAATAGGAAGTGGCACCACTCCAAAAATGATTGCCAATGAACGTGACATTCTGTTCGTTGGTTATGGAGCAATGCTTGCAGAAGGAATGGTGGCCATTCTTGCCTTAATTACTGCTTGTGTATTGGTTCCCGACGATTATTTTGCCATCAACACTACCGCTGAGGTGTTTTCACACTTAGGCATGACCCCTGTGCACTTAGATGAACTTTCCCAGGCAATAGGAATGAATATCGCCCATCGACCGGGGGGAGCGGTTTCCCTCGCGGTAGGAATGGCTAATATACTCGGTTCTATTCCATATATGCACAATCTTACTGGTTATTGGTACCATTTTGCAATTATGTTCCAAGCAGTATTTATTCTAACCGCAATTGATACCGGAACACGCGTTGGTCGATACATGATTCAAGAAATGCTGGGAAGTGTATTCCCAAAATTCCAGGAAAAAAGATGGATTCCAGGAATCATCATTACTAGCTTTCTATTCACCGGTTCTTGGGGATATTTAGTTTGGACTGGAGACATTAAATCTATTTGGCCAGTTTTTGGCATGGCTAACCAACTATTGGCGGGAAGCGCGCTCATTGTTTGCACCACCATGCTCATTAGACAAGGTCAGGCACAGTACGCATGGGTAACAGCCTTTCCTGGCTTTTTTATCATACCGGTAACCATGACTGCAGGATATCTCAACGTCATTGAATTCTGGGCCGAAAAAAAGTATTTATTGGTAGGGTTATCTGCAACGTTAATGGCATTAATGACAGTAGTTTTTTTTGAAGGCCTTATTAAATGGCTAAAGCTATTTGGAATCATACCGTTAGCACGTCGCCAAAAGCTTTCCCCAGAAAATTGACACAAGGAAGACTTATTTACCAAACTTTAATTTTACATTAGTAAATTGTTTTAAAAAAGACCATTCATTACAAGCTAGGCCACCATTGAAATTCGGTCTTATTATTACTTCTATCTTTTTCCTTTAGATCAGCAGATGATGTCATGCTTTCTAATGAATAATCGGTAAGTAATTTTTCTATTTTGTGGGCAGCTACAGAACAAGAAATTACCAGCAACTGGAGGTTAACGTTTTTAGAACACATCAGCAGCAAAAAAGCTTTTTGAGTAGGCTTAATAATAATTCGGGAATCACTATAGCGTAAGTCTATTAGTCCTATACTTCCGGTGATAGTTTCCAAACCAACCGAACTATCCGCCAAAATTGAGGCCGCCTCTTTCATCATTTCCAAATCGAAAATACGGGGAAACGAAAACCCCACCACCTGGCCTTCTCTACTGCACACCATGCTTCCAAGAATCCCAGGAACAGAATTTAGCTGGGGCAATAGGTTTTCCATGGCTCCTCCTCTCCACTTTCACTAGCTTTCAGTCGACTGCGAGAAAGAATTTTACGAGCTTGCGAGTCTACCGTGCCAATTTGCACTTCTCCGCGCGCCAATATGCTCAAATAGTGATTTTTGGAAGAATAAACCATTAAATGACGATGAAACCCTTGAACCGATCCAGACCGTAGCTCCCCCGTCTGAAAAACCGTCCCCAGTCGCCTGGCTACCATTGCAAAATACGCGGCTTGCCCAGCCAGCTTTTCGGCTTCAAATTCTTTGTCACCAACTAAAACACCATCTTTAGTCTGCAACGCAGAATCAACCACTCCGGCAATATTATTAATTTTTTTGATGACATCTGACTGAGACGGTTGCCGTTTAAAATCAAATCTTGCTTCATTACCGCAAATTTCAACTATCCCCTGCTTTTCATCCGAGAACAGCTCTCTTAAACTTTTATTAATCGTACGACTAGTGGTAGTGACATTGTTCTGCAGACTGAATCGACCCGCCGGCCAACGTAACATATTGCTAAGCGCCGATTCTCCCACTTCATTATTGTACTCTGCGTGGATAACATTTCCTTGACGAAAAAAAACTAGACCAACACGGTCTTGGCCCTGAACAGTAATACAACCGGAAAACTGATTTAAACTATGAAGTTGAATGACTTCACGAAGGCCCAAGCCAGAGATGGTTCCCTCGAACCCCTCCATTGTTTTTCTCCTCAGTATCGATAGGAATGACCACAACTGGTGTAGAAGATTATCTGATACTCACACCTATAGCAACCGAGCCATCAACATTTTTTAGTAAACTTTAGGAAATATTGACCTAGCCGCTGGCCGGGTAACCATTTGTACCGGCCCAACAAAAAGTTGCTTCTCTGTGTAGATACGACGCGAGCGCGCACGATTTCCATTAGACAGTGCTGGTTTTTCCAACCATTGGCGCACGGATACCAGTCCGTGAATAGAGAATGCCTGGGAAAGCTTGGGGGATATTAACGTCAGGTAACGTTTTACCAAAGGTTCAAGTCGGCCAAAAAATTCGTCCTGTAAACAAGAATGGCGTCTTCCTCGATGCAGGGTGCCATCAAAACGCTCAGAAATGTGGAACAGCTCATGAAGAATGGTTTCGATACGTTTGCGCGGAGTGGCTATCCGAAAAAAGCGTGGACGCAACGTAATGACATACAGCATCTGCCTGCTCTTTATGCGCACTATTGGCCGCTCTCCACTATTGGAAGCACAACCCAAGGCGCGAATGGTCGCCCATGAAGAACGGCGCGCTTCGCCAGCAACCACCAATATTCGCGAGGCTTTGATATGGGAAAACTCGGGAAGTTTTTCCGCCACATCGCGAGCTACCTCTCGAACCATGCGAGTGATATTCGGTAGTCGAGAAGACGAAGCCAGCTTGGGAGCACGCGCAGTCAAGAGCGTTCACTTTCTTCAATGTCGTTTAGGCATAACTTCATCAATCAGACCGTATGCCTTAGCTTCAGCAGCACTCATAAAGTAATCGCGTTCTGCGTCCTTCTCGACACGTTCAATAGGCTGATCGGTATGTTTGGAAATTATTTCATTTAGCTTGGCCTTCAATCGAAGAATTTCTTTGGCATGAATCTCTACGTCAGTAGCCTGCCCAGAAACCCCACCAGAGACTTGATGAATCATGATGCGGGAATGAGGCAGCCCAAAACGTTTTCCCTTTGCTCCCGCACAAAGAAGCAAGGCTCCCATAGATGCGGCCTGACCCATACAAATAGTTGAAATAGGTGGTTTTACATACTGCATGGTGTCGTATATTGCTAATCCTGCGGTAACCGATCCCCCTGGGGAATTAATATATAAGTTAATTTCCTTGTCAGGGTCTTCGCTTTCCAAGAAAAGCAACTGGGCAATGACAATGTTGGCCACATCATCGTTAACGGGAGTGCCCAGAAAAACTATGCGATCCTTAAGCAAGCGCGAGTAGATATCGTAACTTCGCTCCCCACGGTGAGTTTGCTCCACAACTATGGGATTAGGAATGATGTAGTTCTGATGAACCATGTAAAACCTCCGTACAAATCATCGCAAAAGTGTTTACTTCCTCTCGGATTTTGGCAAAGCAATTTTGCTCAACCAGCAACGCCGGGTGAGCCATTAGCTTTATTCAGTTTTCGCCTTAGATTTTAGAAAAGCGAGAGTTTTTTCCTCGCGGATTTGTAATCGAAAAGCATCCATCGCTTGGTTATTAACAACTTGTTGGCGCACTTGGTCTTCCGGAATACTTAGCTTTTCAGACAGTTCTTTGAATTTGGCGTCTAGATCTTCAGGAAGGGCAGCGATGCTTTCTTTATCAGCAATTGCTTCGACAAGAAGAGCGCCTTTGACATCGGCAACTGCATGCGGACGGATGCTGGCGCGCAGTTGTTCGACATCAAGGTTGAGCTTTCGTACATCGATGCCCTGACGCACGAATTGCTCGACGGAAGCTTCCAAAAGTTGGTTTATTCGCTTTTCTACCAAAGCAGACGGAACCTCAAATGAGTTACGCTCAATCAGTTGTTGGAAAAGCTGTTTGCGAGTTTCCTGGGCAATTTTTTGGTTTTGTGCTTCCATGAACTCGCGATGAATACGGTTTCGTAATTCCAAAAGCGAGGAACCGACGCCCGCCCTTTCCGCCAATTGATCATCCATGGGCGGAAGAATGCGAGTCTTCAATGCCTTCAAAGAAACATGAAAAGTGGCTGTCTTATTCGCCAATTGGGCGGGCTGATGATCGGCGGAAAAAGTGTGAACCACCTCTCGAGTCTCTCCAATTGAAACCCCTACTAGAGGTACGTGTCCTTCGAGTATGTTTCCATCGGAAGAAACTTGTACGGTAGCGCTGTCAGCTTGAGAACCCGGAAACTGGTCGCCATCAACAGTTCCAGCATAGGATACTTCGGCAAAATCCCCTTCTTCCGCTACCGAACGATCGGTTATCGGCTCAAGGTAAGACCAAGCGATACGCAAACGCTCAATTTCCTTGTCAACCTGCTCCTCGGATACTGAGGCTTCGGATTTTTGCAACGAAAGACCTTCATAATTCTGAGGGTCAAGCTTAGGCTTTACTTCCACATAAGCGTGGTAGCTAAAAGGCTCTCCCAATTTAAAATTGGTGTTAGTAACCTTGGGAAGCCCTACAGGTACAATTTCCGGATGAGAACTAAGGGCTTCATCGTAACTAAAAGAAACCAGGTTCTGCATGGCTTCGTTCTCTACCTGGTGTTTAAAACGCGATTCCAAGACACGTCGAGGAACCTTTCCCTGGCGGAATCCTTGCACTTTAGCTTGCATAGAAAAGGTACGATAAGTTCGATCAATCTCGGAACGTACCTTATCCGAAGGAACTTCGATTTTGATGCACATCTCTACCGCTGACACTTCTTCAAGAGTATGATTAACCATTCCTATCCTCGAAATCTAGATGGGTGGGGGTATCCCGATTCTGGCTTGGCGTCAAGAGAGTGATTGCAATTGATGATCGTTTACCCCAAGAAAGATCAAGGTTGGCTCGGTAAACAGAGCGATGGGGAACTATGCTAGCCCAAGCGGAATATTGGGGCTTTGCAGTTGACTCAGCAGCAAAATCATTAGATTTTGAAACTATTGCTGTGTTATAGGTGGCGTCAACATATTCGGGCGGGTGGTGGAACGGTAGACACGCGGGTCTTAGAAGCCCGTGCTGAAAGGTGTGAGGGTTCGAGTCCCTCCCCGCCCAAGTTGATACTTATTGTGGTTATTCTGGTTACCTACTATGTCTGCACTAAAAAAAGAGACCTCCAAACAAGTTGTAGTGCGTAACCGCAGAGCGCGCTTTGAGTACAGTATTGAAGAATCCTACGAGGCAGGAATTGAGTTGATTGGAAGTGAGGTGAAGAGCTTACGAGAAGGCACTGCAAACCTTTCCGACGGTTACGCTATGGCAGAAAAAGATCAGCTTTTTCTCCACAATGTGAATATCGGAGCCTATAAACCGGCGGCAATGTTTGGTCATGAGCCGTTACGCAAAAGACGCCTTCTTCTACGCCGACAGGAACTGGACAAGCTTTTACATCGGGTAAAGGAGCGAGGCTATGCATTAGTCCCCCTCCAAATATATTTCCGTAATGGATGGGCCAAGATTGAATTGGGGTTAGCCAAAGGCAAGGCCGGCATAGATAAACGTGAAGACATAAAAGAGAGAGAAACTAGACGCGAGCTTGCACGAGCAGTATCCCAGAAAGCCAAACAATATCGAGACAGTCGTAAGAGACGGTGAGATTATCATGTCGCAAGAAAAGCAAAATAAAATGGAGCAAGCGCTAGAGCGAGGAATAGCAATGGTGGCACTGGACGCACGACGTCCAGGAGTGGCAGTCCCTCCTCAGTTCCGAGACGACTATCAGTTACGACTAAACTTTTCTTATCGATTCGATCCCCCCGATTTAGTAGTAAATCAATGGGGAGTACGGGCGACGCTTAGCTTTGGAGGCTCTCGACACCCGGTAGCAGTTCCCTGGTCGGCAATTTTTGGTATTTTTTCTCAGCGTCAGGAGCAGGCCAGCCTATTTGCCGAAGATATTCCCCCAGAACTTTTGCAATCTATTGCAAGCTCAACGCTACCCGAAGGAAATCGGGAAATGACTACCGACCAGAAGGCAAAGCCCTGCCTTACTCCTCTTTCGTCGGTTCCGAAAGAAGAATCGGTTTCCAGCTCCGACTCGCCAGAGAAAACAACCAAACGACAGGGGTGTCATTTGCGTTTGGTCAAGTAAATAGCCCCCGCATTCGCGGGTCGCGGCCTGCATTTCATATTTTCAGAGAGTAATCATGAAAATTCTTTACGGAGTAGTTGGTGAAGGAATGGGGCATGCTACCCGTTCCCGGGTTATTCTTGAGGCGCTAAGCGCTCGTCATGAAGTGCAGGTAGTAGTTTCTGGACGCGCTTATGAATTCCTACGCGCTCGTTTTCCCAACGTTCATAAAATCTGGGGTTGCACTCTCGCCTATGAAGAAAACGCTATTGATAAAGTAAAAACCGCGCTGCAAAATGCCCAAGCTGCTTTAACCGGAATTCCAGATAACATTCGCCAATATTGGGAAATAAAAGAAAACTTTACGCCTGATTGCGTTATCAGCGATTTTGAGACCTTTGCTTATTTATACGGTTTGAATTGGATGCTGCCAGTTATTTCCATCGATAATATGCAAATTATTTCTCGATGTGATCACGAGCCATCACTAATAAAAGGACACGAAAGCGACTTCCTTTTAGCCAAAAGCATTGTTAGAGGCAAACTCCCCGGATGCTTCCATTATTTAGTTAGCACTTTCTTTTATCCACAAATATCTCGCGACCGCACCACTCTCCTCCCGCCCATACTGCGCCCGGAAATTATTAAAGCACAACCAACTAAAGGAGAACATTTAGTAGTTTATCAGACGTCGACCGCAAATGCCGAACTACCATCTATTCTAAAAAAATCGGGGTTCCCCTGCCGAATTTATGGTCTGCGACGAGACCTCAAAGAAGATTTTGCCGATAAAAATCTTTTATACCGTCCATTCAGTGAGCAAGGTTTTATTGATGATTTGCGTACCGCGCGCGCGGTAGTGGCCAATGGCGGATTTACGCTAATGAGCGAGGCTATATACTTACACAAACCAGTACTTTCTATCCCACTCAGCGGACAATTTGAACAGGTTCTTAATGCACGCTATTTAGAAAAATTGGGGTATGGCTTTTTTGCCCCAGAACTTACCGAACAGGCACTTTCTACCTTCTTATCCCAGCTTGCTTATTACGAGGAAAATTTGGCTAGCTATCAGCAAGATGGGAACACTGTGCTTCTTAACAAGCTTGATGAATTGCTTATGCAAATTGCTGAAGGCAAAGGAAGTATGCCTTCGGTCTTAGAGAACGAGACCGCCTAATTAAACTGTTTTTATCGACGAAACGCTCGGACAGGAAGGGCTTTGAAACAATGCCGCAAGTTGCCAACAGAGCTACTGATGAGCAACTGGTTACGGCAGCGCGCAATGGAAACAATGCGGCCCTAGAAAATCTGGTATTGCGCCACCAACATTGGATCTTTCTTCTCTCCCACCGTATGCTCTGGAATCGAGAAGCCGCTGAGGACGCAGCGCAAGAAATCCTCATCAAAATGGTAACCGGGCTCCCGTCCTTCGAGAACAGAAGCTCCTTTCGTACGTGGCTCTATCGCATTGCAGTAAACCATCTGCTTCACTGGAAAAAACAGAGCCGGGCGGAACAGAGCAATTCTGGCTTCGCATGCTACGAGCAATGTCTTCAGGCAATGCCGCAGCAGGAATATCCGATCAATTCCCCCGAAGCCGCTGCGATCGTTACCGAAGCCGCGGTGGGGTGCACCACAGCGATGTTGCTCTGTCTTAGTCGCGAACAACGCATCGTGTATCTACTCGGCGAAATGTTCGAGCTGCCAGATACACTGTGCGCGTCCGTGCTCGAAAGTACCCCGGCAGGGTTCCGGCAAAAGCTTTCCCGTGCCAGGCGCGACTTGCATACGTTTCTCATGGGCAACTGCGGGTTAGTGAACCCGGAAAATCCGTGTCGTTGCGCTCGGAAAACCGCTGAGTTCGTGCGATTGGGCATCGTGGACCCGAATCAACTGCAATTTGCCCCCCATGCAACCGAAAAGATTCGTCAGGCAGCCGTAGAAGGCCGGCCAGTTTTGGAGCAGATCGTCTCCGACGGAGTCGGCGTTCTGTTTCGAGAACACGTCGCTGCGCCTCCTCCAGATACCGTCGACTTGCTAAAGCACCTGATTAACCATCCGCGTCTACGCGCCATTCTCAACCTCGATACACCTTAAAATTAAAATTTTTCTGTCGAACACTGTCACGATTTTACGCTCACACGCATCCAACCTTCTGTTGATTTACTTGAGCATAAAAGGAGAGTTGGTAATGACACACAATTTAATGAATGACGCTGACAAGCAGGCGGTTTGGGAGACACTGAAAACCATAAACCGCCTCTGGAGCCAGGACAATCGTCCAGAAGCCCTGGTAGATTACTTTCATGAGCAGATGATCGCCGTGTGCGGTGGCGAATCAACCATTCGCTCGGGTGGCCGCGCCTGCCTTGAAGAGTGGACATGGTTCAGTCGCGAAGCCGAAAACATTCAATTCATAGAGCACGAGCCGCACATCGAACTGTTTTGCGGCGGAACTGTCGCCGTCGCGGCCTACTATTTCGATTGCACCTATACGATGAAGGGAAAGTCAGTTGCCATGAAGGGGCGCGACCTGTTTACCCTTATCAAAGAGAACGGTAAGTGGCGCGTTATTGCTGATCACTTTTCACCAACCGAATAAGTTTAGAGCAGGTGGATGAAGCAGGTAAATCTCTCCGGTCACCACTTCGTCCACTTTCCTAGGTGGATCTCCTAGAGCCGGCGACAAATCAAGGTTTATGAGAACGGTCAGTGAACCCAGGAAACCACACCGTAAAGGTTGTCCCCTTTCCTTGTTGGCTGGCCACCTGAATGGTACCGCCATGCTTTTGCACGATATTTTGAACTATAGGAAGCCCCAATCCCGTGCCTCTTCCTTCTGGTTTGGTGCTAAAAAACGGCTCGAATATCTTGGGAAGATCCTCGTCGCGTATTCCCGAACCAGTGTCGCTTATTTTGATTACACTCCCCTCTTCTCTAGAGCAGGAACTAACCTCTATACGCCCCTCTTTATCGGACAACGAATGACAGGCATTAATACACAGATTCACGAATACTTGCACTAATTGGGCGCGCACCCCTTTGATCCTGGGCATTGGAGAATACTTGCGATCAAGAAAAGTCCCACATTCTTTCAATGATGGCTCACAATAGCGAATAGCTTCTTCAAGCACTTCTTGCAAATCCAATACTTCTATACAGTTCGAAGAAGGACGAGCATAATTGGTTAGTTCTTGTGCAAAGTGCGAAATACGATTCGCGGATTCTTTAATACGAAATAGCTTTTCTAACTCCGCTGGCTGGAATGACCCCCTTTTCTCGGTTTGGAGAAGCGACTCGGTATACATGGTAATAGTAGATAAAGGGTTATTGATTTCATGAGCTACCCCGGCGGCAAGCTGCCCCAATGAAGCTAGTTTCTCTGCTTGGGCAATACGCCACTCCATTTCTTTTTGTCTAGAAATGTCTTGGCCAAGCGCCATCAGCTTTACAACGTTTCCTGCTCCATCCCGAATTGCGGATAAAGAAAAGAGCACTTTTTTAGCGGAATTCTTTGCTGTTTTTATGGCTATTTCGAAAGGATGACAACGGTTTCCCTGTATACTTTTTTCCCAAATTTCTCTTAACGATTTTTGTTCTGATTCTTCGACTAATTGCTCCACCGGCTGATTTATAAACTTATCCCGCGGACATCCCAAAAAATCTTCTAATGCTTTATTCATAATAATAATTCTGTGCCGGCGACTGGTTACCAAAGCCAGCATCTGGACATTATCCAGCAATTCGTCAAAATACTTCTTTGCTAAACAGAGCTCAGAATTACATTGAATGGCCTGCAGTCGCGAACCAACTATAAAGCTAATAAGATCTACAACGTCTTTTTCCTGCATTTTGTGAGCTTGTGGCTCGGACAATTCGACCACTAATTCACCAAAACTATCATTAGAAGCAACCAAGGGAACTCGATATAGAGATTGCAGTTGTTCTGCAGAAGTTTTTTGGGTTTCCCGAATAGTTTTTGCCGAATGCGTGCCGGAAGTCGAAATAAGAACACGACGAAAGCGTTGAGGAAAAAACGCCTCTAGCCACCGATAAACAATCGCATATATTTTATCACTGTTGGCTGCCTGGGCCACTTCTCGCGAGAGTAAAACCATTGCTCCCAACGGAGAAAATGAATCCCCGGATTCTGGTAAATCGACTGAAGCCGCTTCGAAATCAATAATTCTCGTATCTCCAACATAAGGCTTGGTCTCGTGGCGGTTAGTCTTTCCAATTTTGCGGACAATTTCTTTCATCCGCTCGGCTTCTCTTAGAATTATTTCCACTGGCTGCTTATGCGCAGGGTCGTCATCCTTACCAATTAGTCGGAGTTTCAACATCTCCGCCCACCCCATAACCGCAGTCAGAGGCTGATTCAATTCGTGTGCAGTAGCTCCCGCAAATTCTAATACCACTGCGTGTTTTTCCGCCTCTTTAAGTTTTTCCTGAGCGTGCCAGAGCTTTGCTTCTAACTGAGTCCGTTCTCTTAAATCACTAAAAAGGGCAACCGAGGCAATAGGTTCTTCATTCACGAAAATTGATGCTGCTGACATTAATACTGGAACGGTTTCCCCTTTCTTGGTTCGTAATTCACCCCTGGCTTGCTCCATCTGCCGAATTTGCTTGTCTTCACTTCTCATTAGCGACATGAGTTGTAGGTGCATTTCCTGCGGAGATAGCTGCAAATATAGCTTGTCGACCTGGATGCCCCGCGCCTCACTGGCAGTAAAACCAAAAATTCGTTCCGCGCTACGGTTCAAAAGCACTACTTTTCCGGCTTGGTCGGCGGCCACAATGGCCTCGCCAGAGGAATCAATAAGCCTTTCTAAAAATTCTTTAGTTCTACGCAGTTCTTTTTCGGTCGCTCGCTGAGCGGTGACATCGCGAAACGATAGAATAGTTCGGCCACCTTGCACTGGAGAAGCACACACTGAAAGAGTAAGCCGGATTTGATCAAGCCGTTTTACTTCTAGGTCGATATCGCGGCAAACCAATCCCCTACCAGACTTGCGAAGCATTTGTGTCATTGCTTCCTCGGAAGAGGAATCGGCGTAGTTAGTAAAATATTTGCCTTTGGCTTGATCAACCGACAGTCCCAGAACTTCCACAGCAGCGGGATTCAAGGAAATAATTTTTCCGTTCTTATCTAGAATGACTATTCCGTCAGAAACGTATTGGAAAAAATCGGCGTAACGCGCAAGCTCGGCAACCTGCGCTTCGGCTTGTTCTGCTTGCCCCCGCAAGCCTTCCAACATTCGCACGTTGCGCAAAGCAATGGCAGTTGCATGAGCAACTGTCCAAGCGAAGCTTATTTCCTGGGGACTAAACCGAACCCCCGCACTGGAACGCAGAAGCAAAACCCCGAGAGTTTTTTGCTGTACAGTCAAAGGAACTGCTGCCAAAGAAGCAATTCCCCGCTGAGCGACCATTTCCTTAACTTCTCCCAGCAAGGGGTGGCTACCCACGTCTTCCACCACTACCGGAACATCAGTACGAACTGCTTCGCGGATTTCTGGATATCGTGCAAGCTCGATGCGCAGGTCGCGAATGGCGCTATCATCGCTGGCCGCCACAATGTGCCCAAGACCATTCTGCTCATCAATAAGTACCAAAGCGCAGCGATCGATGGAAAGCTCTTCCGCCAAGCGACGCGTAACATCGTGAAGCAAGGTAGCTACGTCCAACGCTGCCGCATAGTGAGCGGTTAGATTCAGAAGAACAGCCAGGTTTTTTTCGCGCCTTGCCTGCTCCAAGCGAGAAAACGCTACTTGGCGAACCGCTTCCAGACGAAGAACAAACTCGCGCTCCATACATCCCGTGGCCACAAAACCGTCAGCACCAGCATCAAGCACCTCGCGCGCATCACAATGGTCATCGATTACCGCAAGCACTCCTATACTTAGGGTTTTCTTGTTGGTTCTTAGCTGGCCAATATCTTGCAAAGCCTCTTGATGAGTAAAATCAACCACTGCAACAAAGGGATTCTCTGAAAGTGTACAAAGCTTGTAGTTGGCTCGCCGCAGCCATGGTTGCAGCTTGGGAATAGATGCAGTGGGAAGAATGGCGGCTGTTTTTACCAAGGGACAATTTCTCGTGAAAAGTTAACTCTAAATTCCAAAAAGTACTAACCCTCGCAACGCAAGCGAGCTAGCCGGTTTTTATAGCAAAGACTCTTTGTGATTCTTCAACGAGCAAATGAAGATACCTTATTCTGAAGCAAACGTCTGAAAAAGTAGCATCCTACTTGGCTGTATATTGACCACCTCTCTCGATTTTTCGCAAGCTGTCTATTAGTTTGGCAAACCGCAGGGTAGCCATAGGATTTGACCGTCGACCAGGGAACAGAGCTAATTAGCGAAAGCATTCTTCAATCTCGACATCAAAGAGTGACGGTACTATGAAATAGACGTCCGCAGTATTAGCTGAAGGGACCGAGCGATACTGGAAATCGCTCGAACACACGGAAGAAGGAAAGTATGGCAACTGGTACCGTGAAGTGGTTCAATGATGCAAAAGGCTATGGATTCATTTCGCAAGACAATGGGGGCGAAGATGTGTTCTGTCACCACACGGCAATCAAAATTGACGGGTTTCGGACCCTTGCCGAGGGGCAGAAGGTAGAATTTGATGTTGCCAAGGGTCCAAAGGGCCTTCAAGCTTCGAACGTTAGGCCAACAGCTTAAACCGCCTGCGTTCCTGACGTTGCATTCCGCGCCCGGTTTCTTTGAAAAAAGCCGGGCGCGTGGGTTTTATAGTGAACCCCAAAATTGCAACTCGATTGCTCTACTTTACCATGCGAGAACGAACATATAGGTTGTGTTGCTTTACATAAACAGTCAATTGCAAAACCCACCGGCTGATAGAGTTTGGGGCGACAGCCCCCAATTAAGCGAAGGCCGGCTTTGCCGGCTAGGAGCGGGAAATTGGGTTTTGCAATTGCCTCTATGCTCTAAGAGAGAGGTTTTTGTGAAAATTCTGGTTACTACCAAACGTGTGGAAGACCCCGAATCCAAGATTTACGTAAAATCGGATGGTTCAGGAATTGTTACTGAAGGGGTAGGCTACAAAATCAACCCTTTTGATGAAATCGCCGTCGAAGAAGCATTACGATTAACCGCTAAGCACTCAGGCGAAGTGGTAGTAGTTTCCATAGGTTCGGAAAAATCGCAAACCGAAATTCGACACGCCCTTGCCATGGGAGCCGATCGCGGCATTTTAATTTCTCACCAAGGAGCCATTGACCCGGATTTGGCTGCGCGTCTTTTGCGAGCAGTGGTTTCTCAAGAAAAACCCGACTTGGTTTTGATGGGCAAACAATCCATCGACGATGATCAAAACCAAACGGGACAGATTCTGGCGGAACTCTTGCAATGGCCACAAATCACTTTCGCCTCAAAGATTGAAAATTTGGAATCGGAGGCTGAAAAGAACAAGCTTCCCGCTATTGTTGTCTCTGAAAACACTGTACGAGCCATGCGGGAAGTCGATGGAGGAATCGAAACATTACGCACGCCTCTGCCAGCCGTAATTACTACCGATCTTCGTCTCAATCTACCCCGCTACGCTTCATTACCAGGAATAATGAAGGCTAAGAAAAAGCCAATTTCCGTTCAATCCCCCCAAGAATTGGGAGTGGACACTACGATCAAGGTGCGAGTTTCTAAACTTAGCAGTCCGGCTGGCCGCAAGGCTGGCGTCATGGTTTCCGACGTGGCTTCCCTATTAGACAAATTACGCAACGAAGCAAAGGTGGTTTAAAACACCCAGAAAGGTTCTTTAATGAAAATTCTCATTGTTGCCGAACAACAAAATGGAAATTTGCGCAAAGCTTCTCTCCACGCTATTGCAGCCGGTCAAGATTTGGCCCAACGCATTGGTGGCGAGTTGCACGTTGCAGTATTAGGTAGCCACCTGGCCTCGGCGATCGACGAGCTTAAGTGTTTTCAATGCCATAGTTTACATGCCGTGGAATCACCAGATCTGAAAAATTATTTGGCGGAAACCTATACGCAGGCAATAACTCAACTTGCGAAAAGCATTCAAATTGATTGGATAGGAGCAGCAGCCACTGCGCAGGGCAAAGATTATATGCCGAGGGTAGCCACGCAAATGAATGCGGGAATGGCTTCCGAAGTAACCAAATTTGAAGGACAAGGCGCCGCTGTTGAATTGCAGCGTCCTATGTGGGCAGGCAATGTTTTAGCTTTGACAGAAATATTAACCCCAATTAAAGCATTTACTATTCGGGCAACCGAATTTCCTCTGCCCGCACCCGGCGCACCGGCACACCTTGAAAAGGAAGGCTTTGCGTTGCCTGCCCCAGCCAAAACCCAATTCTTGGAATTCCAATCGGTACAAAGTACCCGGCCAGAGCTGACCGAGGCGCGGGTAGTGGTTTCTGGAGGAAGAGGCGCCAAAGGCAATTTCCAGCCAATAGAAGCCTTAGCCGATAAGCTTGGTGGCGCAGTAGGAGCATCGCGGGCCGCAGTAGATGCTGGATGGGTGGCTAACGATTTACAGATTGGTCAAACTGGTAAGGTAGTTGCTCCCGAGCTTTACATTGCTGCCGGAATTAGCGGGGCAATACAACACTTAGCGGGAATGAAGGGCTCCAAAGTCATTGTAGCAATTAATACTAACCCCGAAGCTCCCATCTTTCAGGTAGCGGATTATGGCTTAGTTGGGGACATGGCTAAAGTCTTACCAGAGCTACATGCTGCTATCGGAGACGAGTAGTTCTGGCCCTTTGGGAGAAAATTAGAGTGAGGGAAAACGAATCAGAAATTCAGCCTCGATTCGTATCCCTCACTCGAAGGCCAGAATGACAATGCAATTCTTCGGGTGTATTTTTTGGGATAAACCTACCTATTTAAATATTGCTACATACTGATACCCCATTATCGTATAGCGTTCCGGAGAAAGCGGGACCTCTTGGTTTCTATCAAATATGTACCCCTTACCATTTTTTCTCTTAAAGACCACCGCATGACCTATACCAGTAACATAAACCCCTACAACTGCTAAATCAGGAAGATCGCTCCAAGATCGAAAAGGCTGTAGCCTGGCATCTACTCCTAAAGCTTGAAAGGTCTTCGCAATTCCTCCTAGGGTCATTCCCCCCTGGGGGTGAAACCCGCCAACCGTCAAGGCTACATCTCTGCACTCTTTGTAGTTAAGACCAGTAATCATCGACACACAGGTAACGCCGCACCCGCCTTCTTGCCAGCCAGGAACAATTTCAATACTTCGACTATCGCGGGGATAAGTTTTGCCCACACCACTTGCGCCGGGATTTATATAGGGATCGTTATACATATCATCCTGTGGAAAAAACGGTTGCTGCGGATAAAACGGCTGCGGATAAAACGGCTGCGGGAAAAACGGTTGCTGCGGGTAAAACGGTTGCGGGTAAAACGGGTATTCACGTAATTTTTGTTTAGAACGAGATAATTGTTGAGCAGAATTACTTTTGCTGTTCGATTTAGAAGATTGGCCGGTATGAAAAATTTGGCACTGCTCATTTTTTCTACGATTATCGCTATTAATATACGACGAAATCTCTGACGGTTTTGACGAGGAGCCAGTTGAAGGGGGTTTAGGTGCTCGGTTTTTCCCAGAATACGAACCATAATTCCTAATGTTTGAATTTACCTGAGATTGAATGTTTTTCATATTTGCTCCTAACTGTCAGGTCATGTATAGCAGTTAGCAAATTAATCGGCTTGGCGACGCCGGTATTTTGCCACGACTTTTGAAGGTTAAGACGGCAATACAATTCTCGGATGTATTCTTTCGGGATAAAGGTCTGCATTATTATTAGGTATTGCTACGCACGAATTATCCATTAACGTAAAGCGATCTAGGGAAAGCGGAACCTCCGCGTTTCTATCAAATATATACCCCTGCCCATTTTTTCTCTTAAAGACTACCGCGTGACCTACAGTGGTAATCCAGACCCCTAGAACTGCTAAATCAGGAAGATCGCTCCAAGATCTAAAATACTGTAGTCTGGCATTCACTCCTAAGGCTTGAAAGGTCCGCGCAATTCCTTCCATGAGCATTCCCCCCTCGGGAGTAAACCCACCGACCGCCAGGGCTTTATCTCGGCACTCTTTGTAGCTGAGACCGGTAATCATCGCCACACAGGTAACGCCACACCCGCCTTCTCGCCAGCCAGGAACAATTTCAAGGCTACGACAATCGCGAGGAAAAGCATTTCCGACGCCACTTGCCCCGGGACTTAAGTAGGGATAATTAAACCAATCAATAGCAATCTGCGAAATGAACGGAAGTGAGTGTTGTTTTTGCTTAGCGCGAGGCGGTTGTTGCGCAAGATTGTTTTTGCTGTTTGATTTAGAGGACTGACCAGAACGAAATATTCGGCGCTGTTCATTCTTTCTACTGGAACTAGAGTAGGAGCTACTGGGAATAAGATTGATTTCACATTCCCCGGATTCGTTACGAGCCGGTATATTGCCACTATTCTCCATAAAGCTACTACCGCTATCATATGACGAATTCACTGTTGATTTTGATAAGGAACCAGATGAAGGGGATTTGAGCGCTCGGTTTTTCCCGGAATACGAACCATAATTCCCTATATTTGAATTTACTGGAGGCTGAATGTTTTTCATATTTATTCCTATTAAATTTAATTGATTTATTATTTTAACACCGACTTTTTGAAAAGCCAGATGGCAATACAATTCTCGGGTGTGGTTTTTCGGGATAAGCATCTACATACGCAGGAATTGCCACGCACCGGTACTCGAGTATCTTAAAACGTCGTGGAGAAAGCGGAACCTTCTCGTTTCTATCAAATATGTATTCGTTGCCATTCTTTCTTTTAAAGACCACTGCATGACCTTCTAGGAGTACCGAGACCGCTAAAACCGCTAGATCAGGAAGATCGTTCCAAGACTTAAAATCCTGCATCCTGGCATTCACTCCCAGGGCACTAAAGGTATCCGCAATACCTTCCAAAAACATTCCTCCTTCGGGAGTAAACCCGCCGACTGCTAGGGCTTTATCTCTGCATTCTTTGTAGCTGAGACCGGTGATCATCGATACACAGGTAACGCCACACCCACCTTCTTGCCAGCCAGGAACAATTTCAATGCTAGGACAATCACGGGGATAAGTATTGCCAACAGCACTTGCTCCGAGATTTAAATAGGGATAGCCAAACCAATCAGCCGCAATCCGCGGCAAAAGCGGAAGAGAGCGTTGTTTTTGCTTAGCGCGAGGTGACTGTTGAGCAAGATTATTTTCGCTGTTCGATTTAGAATACTGACCAACATGGAAAATTCGGCCCTGTTCATTCTTTCTACCAGAACTAGAGTATTGCGAGCGAGTGGGAATGAAATTGTTTTCACATTCTCGGAATTCGTTACGAACCGATTTATTACCGCTATTCTCTAGAAAGCTACTACTGTTTTTATACGACGGGAGCTCTGGTGCTTTTGACGAGGAGCCCGCTGAAGGGGGTGTGGGCGCTCGGGTTTTCCCGGAATACGAGCCTTGACCCCTAGTATTTGGATTTACCGAGCGCTGAATATTATTCATGTTTATTCCTTAACCCACTACTTATGAGTCACTTTGCCTCTCGCAAGCAATCCATCAGCTTGTCTCCAAATATTGCGACCACAGACTAGGCGTTTTTTCGGAAGAATCAAGTGAATGATACTGAAAAACCAAGGCAACCGGACAAAAAAACGTTGACTTGGCTTTCGAAAAGGCGCTTGATTTCCCCTTACATCTTCTAAGCCCTCGGAGACACTCATGAACCCATATTCTTCCGGCTTCGGATATACAGCAGCACCGTCACGCAACAGCGGCAAAAAAGTCCGTCTCACTCCAGTGGCAGAAACGGTAGCGGACATGGTAAAGAACTCATCGGAATCGAGCCGTTCGTATTCCGATACGCGCTCAAGAGCTGGTTCCTCGTCGGCGCGTTCAAATTCAACCAATTTAAAGCCGGAGTACGTCTCTGCAATCGTCGAGGATCATTATGAAGATTTGAAGAGCAACCAATCTGGTATGTTTACTCAATATGCACGAGAACACGGTTGGGAGATTGCTGCAAAGCAATTGACCCCTTCGTACCTTGGCAATGATAAAAATATCGAAAAAGGCTAGCTAATTTAATTAAAGGCAAAACCCTTCTAATTTATGTCGAGGGCGGAATTCGTTCCTGAACGCGCCTTTCAGTGTATTTGTATATTCGAAGGAAGAAAAGACGCGGCTTTATTCCAAATATTTCGCCCCGACTGGGGTGATTGGCGCTCTAACATCGTAGAATTGAACCGCGAAAATGTGTTTTGAATTTTAGACTGAATATCAAAAAACGCATCATCAAACATGGTGGGCGGGGGTTTGCAGCCTGGCTGCAATTCACGCAGTACTTGAACAGTGTTATGCATAGCAGCTTCCCCCAAATCGACTGGTTCGGCCGCGCCGGCATTAATAAATCGAGCCAAAATCGCTTCGGCTTTTTGACGAGAAGGCGCTTGTTTAAAATCTGCTACTGCTCCCAGAAAATGCAAATTTTTCTTGTCGGCTCCAGGTTTCGCGAATTTAGTGAGTGCCGCCAATCCAGAGGTAGAAAAAGTTACGTCTTCCAACCCGCCACGCGGCGTTGCGCGCAAGTTAAAAGCATCCATATTAACCTTCCCGCAATCACCAGCAAGTTGCGCCAATCGCGAAAATCGATTGAGCATTTCTTTGTTTGCCTGACTAAGGTTATCCCACTGGGCATGCAGCGCATGAAACATTTGGGTTATCGATGGCGAGTTCAAAGATTTTGCAAATGACTTGGCTTCGCGTGGGGACATTTCCTGCACCGCCAAGTGCAATGCCAAATCAGTAAAAGTGTTTTGTTCAAATTTGTCTTGCAGAACCGCCTCATTCGCAAGCCGCGTGCTAATTCCGATGAGCTTATGCTCAAGGGTTTCAATTGAACTCAGCGCCTCCTGAACACTAGGACGACGAGCTTTGCTGAGCTGGTGTAGCTGATTTGCAAAGTCTTTAATGCAACTAAGGTCTTCCCTTCCAAGGTGATACAGCAGTAGCGCGTTCGGCATATGGGGGCGTTTGGCGAGCAATGATTTCAAGGCGGTTTGCCGTGTAGGAATTAAATCTTGCGCGCGAATAGCAGCGAACATTGTAGGAATAGGAATCGAGGATTCCAGTGCTTCTAGTTCAACATGCAGGCGATCATTCATCACTGTCCCATCTATTCCGGCCTTTTGACCGCAGAGATCGCGAGCTTCTGTCCATGATTGGAAACTAGCGCCGTTTGCTAGTTGAGTTTCGTCCATGCGCAGCGAGTTAAGAGCACTCATGAGCGTGCGGGTTTCTCTATCATTTAAAGCTTCATAAATTTCAGCATGTTCCAGTTCAGCCAGTCCTACCTGAAGCGCATGGCGGAGAAAATTCTGGGTATCGTTTGCATCTAGTTCTCCGCCCAACTTATTGGCTGCACTTGATGCTACTTTGGTCAGGCGAGCCCAGGATTCCAAGGCTATTTGCGGATTTTTCCGGTTGCTAATTGCGAACAGCAATTCCAGGGCGCATGGCTGGGCAGCCTCTTTTAAAGCATTAATCCGCGCATCGGAAATCGGCTTGGTGCTGTTACTAATAATAGATTCAAGCTGATCTTGTTGAGCTTTTTGAAGTCTCGCGTTTTCACTATTAGCGGAACTCGGAGATGAAATTTCCGTATTGTTTAAGGCTTCTTCCCGTCTGGCTTCTTCTAGAAATTCAGCAAGAGGCTTAATTATCCCCGGCTCGCCAGCTAGAACTGTGCTCAATTTCTCCGGGGTTGCCTCTAGTACCCTGGCGATTTCCTGCATCCGAAATGCTTCAATCGAAGCACCATAAGACTTTTGACCGTTTTTCGAAGACCGGGTAACACGAAATGCTTGCACCCGCTCGGGAAGGGTTTCACCTATCGAATGATGTGAGCTACTGATGCGATTCGAGAATTTACCAGAGAACTCATCTGCGGAATCAGTGGCCAATTTGGTAGCATGCGTTTTGGAAGCAAGGTGTTTGTAGAATTCTGCGGGTAGCACGTCTTCACCTGAAACTGTTTCGCCAAAAGTCCGAAGCGCATGAGAAGAATCGAGCATTAACCCGAGGGAGGTATTTCCTATCGAATTTTTATCCGGTAATATGCCTACTCCATCCCGGAGATTGTCGTGAAATTTATTATACAATTCGACATTTTTGTGACTTTTAATCGCAAAATTTAGCGAATACATTACACAACCGTTCGGTGCAGATTGAGCGCCAACCTCAATGGTTGCCATCTGATGAGTTTTAAGCCCAGCCTGTAGCATTTTTTGTCGCAAATTCGTGTAGGCGGAAGCATTCGTGGATGTGTATACGTTTGCCGACTCATGAAGAATTACTGTAGGTACGCCCTCTTGAGAAACACGCACATCTGCCATGATGTGGTGAGTTAGGGGAATAGAAACCAGTTTTTGCCCATTTTTTCCGGTTGGATCTTTAGGATCTTGCTTCTTTGCGGTCAAAGGGAAAATGGCTCGGAATGAGGACCCTGGGGGAGCTTGCTTAAGGGCTTGAACAAATTCATCGTCTTTAAAATATTGACGCAGGTTGAGCCCCGGATGACGCTCATTCTCTACGTCAATAATCGCGTGCAAGTTGGCAATATCCAATCTGGTTATTTGCAAGCCAGGTTGAATATTTTTTTTTAATAGCGATGCAGCCTCTGCGGCGTAATGACCAAAGGATAAATTGGGGGCGTATTCTAATCTCTGCTCGACACGCTCAGCTTTGGCAAACAGCCTAGGAGGTAATGGCGACGGATTATGCTTAGGAGAAGTAGAACCAGTCACGGGTGGTCCAAAATTGTCGGAAGACGGCTGGGAGTTGCCCGCTTGCTCACAAGGCGAGGTATTTGATGCCCGCGCCTGCACACGAGAATTGGAGGAAGTTGCTCGCGGCGATTTAGATTTAGACGGGTTAATGAAGCAACTAAACAATTTTCCGATCATTTGATTTACTCGGTTCTTTGCTTGTCTTCGCCAACATGCTCTGTTGCACCCAATGTTGTTATCAGTTGTCGCGTTCGATCATGGGAAAGTTTCTTGCTTTCTGTAAGAAGATAAATCCAATGCCGGTAACCTCGATAATCCCCGCCAGCAGAGAAGACGGCGACTATTAATAGGGGGCAAGTCTGAAACTGACGAAAGCTGTGGCTCGGCAGGACC
>JBNKEI010000210.1:0-11606 GCA_050288705.1 Myxococcales bacterium | reverse complement strand
AAAAGTGGAGAAAATGAGCCCTTATACTACCTTTCGTATCGGGTAAGTGACGGTGTCTGGTTCGTAGATTCGGCAAGCTTTGGCGCACTAGAAACTTCGCCGCCTGCAAGTTCACTTTGCTTTAAAAGGGATGTCTTTAGTGTCTCCAATGGTAGTAGAAGTAAGAACCCCGGGGGGAATAGTGGATGAAGTCGGCCAGAAAGTTCACGGCGCGCCCAGCTTTCGGGCGGGCGAGGAAGTAATTCTTTTTCTTAAGAGGGCAAAAGAAGGAACTCTGACCGTAGAAAGCCTATCGTTGGGGAAATTTGGCGTGTATGTCAACGCCGGCGGCGTCCCGATGGTTAGGCAGGAGACCAATGGCTTGCATTTTTTGAAAAAAAACGGGCAATTGCAAAATGTACCGACGTTTCCTTCTATGAGCGTAGCGGATTTAGTGCAGCAAGTTAAAAAAGCGCTTTGCATGCAGAAGGGCCAGCCATGAAGCTAGTCCGGGTATTGGTTATGACCTGGGGGCTGGTGTTGCCAATTAGTGGACAAGCTTTTACTCGTAGTCACGTCAATCAGCAAAGCGATTCTCCAGCCCTCTTTTGGTGTACTCATAAAATACCCTTTGTCATTAACGAAAAAGGGAGTCGAGATGCCGGTCCAGAATTTTTTGAGGCCATAAAACAGAGTTTTCAGGCTTGGGCTGACCCAGAATGTACCGATCTTGGATTTCAATATATGGGAACGGTAGCCGGTCATTTGGTAGGAATAGATTATTCTAATCTAATAGTAGTAAGAGAAAGTTTTTGCGAACAAGTAGTTCCGGCCGGCGATGCTTGTCGTCGAGAAGGGGGATGTAAAAACAAATATAATTGTTGGGAAGACTCCGACGGAATTATTGCACTTACTACCACTTCATTTAATGCAGAAACCGGGGAAATTGTTGATGCTGATATTGAAATGAATGGTGCGCAATTTGTTTTTTCCACGGTTGACGCGCCTTTTTGTAGCACGCCGTTTCCTAGGCCCGCTAATTGCGTGGCCACCGACGTTCGCAATGTGATGACTCACGAGATTGGACATTTGTTGGGGCTGGATCACAGCCCTTACCCAAGCGCTACCATGTACTGGCAGGCCGACAACCTCGAATTAAACAAAAGAACTCTAGACTCCGACGATATTCTAGGAGTCTGTTTTCTTTTTCCCCCAGGGAAAACTGCATCTCAGTGCTCTCAGTCGGCGAGTGGTGGCCAGCAAGTAGTTGGCGGCTGTCAGCAAGCATCTAGCCCGCCCATTATGGTTGTACTCGGGGTGATTTGGACTTGGTGGGGTTTTTACGTTTTTTTGCGGAGAAGAAACTCTGCTGCTATCGAATGACTAGTGGAAAGCGAGTAGGAAACTACCCGCTATGCCTAGTTAATTAATAAAAGGCTACATGCCGGCAATTTGTACCTTATCAAAGACCAGGGTGGGAATGCGCAGAGATGAATAAGGATGCGGATCATTGCCAACTGCAACTAATCTTTTCCAAAAATCTAAATGATTTCCGGAAAGATTCATTTCGGCTACTGGTTCGGCAATCTTTCCCTGGCGAATGCGAAAACCCTGTATTCCTAAAGAAAAATCTCCAGTAGTACTATTGGAGTTTCCTCCAAGAAAACCAGTAATCAAAATACCTTCTTTCATTTGCGAATAAAGTTTGGAAGGACTTTGGGAGCCAAGCTTCCAAATTAAATTCGATGAATGGCCAGTAGTGGGGGTCATTTTCAGTTTTTTTCCGTAGTAACAGTCAACGTAATAGTTTTTTAAAACTCCCGATTCAAATATCGCTAAACGTTTAGCCGCCATTCCTTCGCCGTCAAAAAGGTAAGAGCCAAAAGCTTTGGGAATAAGAGGGTCATCATGAACGCTTAGCAGAGGAGAGCCGATCGTCGTTTCTAACTTGCCTTCAAACATCGATCTTTTTTGTTGCAATGAAGCAGCGGAAAGGGGCCCGATTAGATAAGAAAATATTCGGCCGCCAGCTCGGTAATCAATAGCCACTGGAACAACCGCGGAAGAGCCTTTTTGGGCGCCAATGCGTTGCAAAGCGCGTTGGGCTGCTTGGCGACCAATGGTCGAGGAATCAGGTAATTGCTTAAAAAAACGAGATCCGGCAAAGTCGTAGTCTTCTGGACGACGCCCATCGGGGTCCTGCACGGAAGCTTCTGCGGCTAGCCAGAAAGAAGTCTCGCGGGTTGTACCCTCGAATCCGTTGGAATGCACTTTGAAATGCTGCGATTGCGAATCTGCTACTTGAGTAGTCACTGAGAGAATCGCCTGGGCACCATCAACTGCGCGGGCTGCTTCTTCCATGCTTTGGGCAATTTTTCGACGCTGCACCGCGGAAAGCGAATCGTAAGAGGCATCTTCTAGTTGCAAATCGATATCAGCCTGGCCCTTATATGTTTGGGGGTCGGGAAGCGACCGATAGGGGTCAGGGGCCAATGAGCGGGCAAGGGAAATGGCATTTTCAATAAATTTTTCCAATGCTTCAGGACGCAGATCGCTGGTGGAAACCGCGGAGTAGCGTCCATCTACATACAACTGGAGAGAAAGGGCAGCAGTGGTGGCTTCGTGCAACTTTTCTAGATTTCCATCGCGCCAAGACACCGAAACTTCCCGAGTGCGGCGAGTGTTGACGGCAACTTCTTGGGCGCCCTTTTTTTGGCCTAACCTAACTGCCTGTTTGGCCATCTCAAGCATGTTTTCACCAGTCATTTTAAAACCTTTCGAGTAGTTAAGATATTTGTGTAAAAAGTAGGATCTAGGCTTGCTTGCCACCCACGGTCATTGAAGGCACACGTACGGTGGGTAAGCCCAAAGACACTGGCACCATTTGCCCGTCTTTACCGCAAGATCCCGCAAAATCGTCTAGCACCAAATTGTCTGCTACCATGTCCACGTTTTCTAAGACTTTTGGACCATTGCCAATTACGTTTACGTCTTTTATTGGCCTGGTCAATTTACCATTTTCAATAAGATGCCCATTTTTTACATAAAAAGTGAAATCACCGGCCCCAATCTGTACCTGACCATTAGTGAAATTTTCGCAGTAAATACCCTTTTTTACCGAAGCAATAATTTCTTCGTGCGCATGCGGCCCGGGAAGCAAATAAGTTGTGCGCATACGGGGAATGGGAGCAAAGGCATAGTTCTCGCGACGTCCATTACCAGTAGGGGCAACCCCAAAATGTTTGGCGGAAATCCGATCATGCAAAAACGAAGTAAAAACTCCGTTTTCTACCAGCATTGTTTTTTGCCCGAGTACTCCTTCATCGTCAACATTGATGGAGCCACGAGAACCAGGGAGTGTGCCATCGTCCACTACATTTACAAAAGGCTTGGCGATGGTCTTACCAACTTTGTCTGCATATATAGAAATGTTTTTGCGGGCGAAGTCGGCCTCCATGCCATGACCAATGGCCTCGTGAAGAAGAATTCCCGAAGAACCCGCTGCCAACACCACGGGCATTTCTCCGGCGGGAGGCGTAAACGAGTCGAATAGAATCAAAGTTCGAGAAATTGCTTGTTTAAGCACGTTCTCGATGCGTTGGGGAGTGTAAAACTCGAAGCCGGCGCGACCAGAACAGGAGTATCCATTGGATTCTCGTCGTCCTTGGTGCTGGGCCACACAACTGACCCTTAGGTCGGTCATGGGCTGGGTGTCTTCTACTATGCGTCCTTCGCTGTCGGCAAAGAGAATAAAGCTAATTTGGTCACCTAGGGCAATGCTTACTTTTTCAATGCGCGGGTCAGCCTGGAACGCTCCGGTATTAATTTGATAAAGAATGGGAAGTTTTTCTTTGGGCTCTATGCCTTCCCAAGGAACTCTCATGGAATAGTGATTAGCTAGTGGAGTCGTCCGATAACTAGTTGGTGTCGCCCGCGCTGGACCATTGGCAATTGCTGCAGCAGTTTTCGCGGCGTTAATGATCGAGCCGCGTCTTAAGTCTTCGGTATAAGCATATCCGGTTTGGTTTCCTTGGAGCACGCGAATGCCTACTCCCAGTGCTGTTTGGCAATAGGCGCGATTTACTTCTCCATCCTCCAGCGCCAAGTAGTTGTTTTTACTGTGTTGAAAGTAGAGGTCTGCCCAGTCGCCACCTTGGGAAAGAGCAGCAGCAATAGCCTCGCGAATTATTCGTTCGTCAATGCCAAAGCGCGAGAAATAGTTTGCTTGGCAGTTAGCGCCATTTTCAAAATCGTGGTTCATGCGTTCCCCGTTGGCCAATTGTAGCCAAGTTGACTGGAATGGAAGAGGTATCCTAGCAGAAGGGAAAAGCTTAACAAACACGAGCAGATAAAAAAATTCTTTAACCCGCCAAGCATAATAAGCGCTGCCGAACACGAGCAAGTGAAAAGAAAAGTAAGCAGCTTGGAAAAATGGGGCTTCCCGCAAAGGCAACTAGGCTCTAACCTTACCCTTTATTCCTTCTGAGGGATGGAATGGACGGTTATATCTTGGTGGTGGATGACGACGCTGATTTTCGCTCCTTTCTTGGCGAAACTTTGATGGCCATGGGGTATGCGGTGGTGGAGGCAGAGAATGGACAACAGGCGCTAGAAAAACTGGAAGAATGGCTTCCTGAATTAGTGCTTCTTGATTTGAAGATGCCGGTGATGAGCGGTTGGGCGGTGCTAGAAGCATTGAAAAAAATGCCCCAGGCTAGTTCTATTCCGGTGCTGGTAATTTCTGCGTACGGATTTGAATGGGAGGCAGATTTGATTGGAGCTGCGGGATATGTTGGCAAGCCTTTGAATGCCGCTGCTCTAGAACAGAAAGTGCGCGATTTGATCGGACAGCCAACTTCTATGCGCATTCATTGAGTATGTGATAGTTTTGAAGGCTGACCAAAGCTGTTTTTCTTCTGTTTCTTCCTAATAATCTCTTAGTCGTCTCGCTGCGCCCGTGAAAACAAAAACTAAAATCGTTCTGGCTACTGTTTCAGGTGTCTTTTACTTTCTGGGTTTCGTAGGCTTTGACCAGTGGTACTTAGCCTGGCTGGCTTTTGTTCCCCTACTTATAGCTTTGCACCGCACTCAGGCTGCCAAAAATGCTTTCTTTTTGTCGTGGTGGATGGGCACGGTCAGTTTTCTTGGCGGTTACTACTGGATCGTTCATCTATTACAAACGTTTGCTTACTTGTCTTTGCCTTTGGCAACGCTGGGGTATCTATTACTGTGTATAGGGCAGGGCCTTGTTTTTGCGCTATTTGGCGTTCTCGCGTGGACTCTCTGCAAGCGCCGAGGCATGTCTTGGAGTTGGAGCGCTCCTCTGGCTCTGGTGGTGGCGGAATTTATCTTCCCCATGCTATTTCCGAGCTACACGGCTAATTCACAGGCCTGGATTCCTTATCTTACCCAAGTAGTAGACATTGGCGGGGTGCTTTTCCTCTCCGGAATTATTGCTTTGATTAACGGAGTAATTGCCGAGCTAATTTTGGCGAAAATGGAAAACCGGGCGATTCCTTGGAAACATGGAGCTGTGGCTTTGGCCAGTCTGGTTTTAACTATTAGTTATTCAACGATACGAATGCATTACCTGGCTTTATGGGAAGCAAGTTCTCCTCATCTCAAGGTAGCAATTATCCAGGCCAATGTAGGTGCGGGAGATAAACACCTGCGCGTGGAAGAAGGAATTGACCGCTACCGAGAAATGAGTGACCAAGCCATGAATATACCCGGAGTAGGGTTATTGGTTTGGCCTGAGAGTGGATTTAACCGGGTGGTGACTTCCTCGTCTAATCTTACCGGTGCAGTAGCAACCGAACCCAAAGTTCCTATGGTGATTGGTGCGCTCCGAGGAGAGCACGATGGTCGGCGGCGAAAAATTTGGAATAGCGTGCTTGTAGTAAATCCTGATGGTGCGATAGGGGGAGCTTACGACAAAGTCAAGTTGCTGATTTTTGGAGAATATCTTCCTGGTCAAGAACATTTTCCGGAAGTTTTCGACTGGTTGGTGAAAGTTGGATTACTTCCCTATCTTTCAGTATTTGAGCGCGGGCAATCTTTGGCTCCCATTGCCGTGGGGAATTATCAGTTTTCTGCCAACGTGTGTTACGAAGACATTTTACCGAGACACATTCGCGAACTAATGGCAATAAGAGATTCTCGTGGTCTAGTTCCTCAGGCCATGGTTAATGTAACCAATGATTCTTGGTACGGTCCAGTTGAGCCAAAAATTCACTTGGCGCTGGCCACCTTTCGCGCCATCGAGCATCGGCGATGGCTGATTCGTTCTACCGCAACCGGCATTAGTGCCTTTGTTGATTCTGCTGGGCGGGTGGTGCGCAAAAGCGCATTTGAAAAGGCGGAAATACTGGTGCAGGAAGTACCCATGCTTTCCGGGGGCGCTACCGTATACGGAATAATTGGAGATCTAGTGGGCTGGTTGGCGCTTGGTTTTTGTGTGCTGCGATTGGTGATGCATAGAAGCGGAATTCATAAATGACCGAGTTTGCTTTGGTAGAAAGGTCTTTAGTAATTCTGGGTGCATCTATGGGGGCGGGAATTACCGGGGCAATGTTTGGTTTAGGGGGCGGGATAGTTATTGTTCCTGTTTTGACGCTGTTTCTGAAAATAGACATTCGTTCAGCATTAGGGGCTTCGGTAATTTCGGTTTTGGCAAATTCATGTTCTTCTTCACCTGCTTATTTGCGCCACGGGCTTTCCAATCTGCGCTTAGCTTTTTTTCTTGAACCCTGGAACGCCTTGGGGGCGCTAAGCGGCGCATTTTTAGTGGGAATTTTGGAAGATCGCAGTCTTTTCGGTATTTATGGAACTGTATTGTTTTTTGCAATGGGAGCCACCATTTTGCATCCCCGTAATATGGAAATAAGACAATTTTATGCGCCAAAAAATTTATGGGCGGAGCGAATGAAGTTATCCGGTTCATTCGAGGAAAACGGTAAACAAAAAGCATATGTAGTAAACAGACTTTCTCTGGGCTCATTTTTATTCTATTGGGCAGGAATGATTGGCGGTCTTTTAGGAAGCGGAGCAGGCATGATCAATGTTCCCGCACTGCATTTAGTTATGAAAATTCCTTATAAAGTGGCAGTTGCCACTAGCACGCTAATAATAGGCATAACTGCAACTATGACCGCGAGCGTGTTTTTATTTAGAGGGGAGATAGATCCGCGAATAGCCGGTCCAGTAGTACTTGGAGTCATATTAGGAACCGCAATCGGGTCGCGGTTGTTGCGTAAGTTGCCCAGCTCCATTTTAAAATTTGCTTTTATTGGAGTAATGTTTTGGGTTTCTTTGCAAATGTTATATAAGGCGGTAAAGTAGCCGTGAGTCTAGATTTCCAAAACCCTCCCTCGGAACGCGAATTTCAGCAAAAAGACGAATTATTGCGCCAAGCAGTCTGCCGGGTATATCGTGCAGGAATTGTTATTAGTGCCATATTGATAATAGCCGGGATAGCTTTAGAATGGGCGGGTAGTTTGGGTTGGAAATGTCCGCTGATGCAGCGAAAATATTATTCATGGCATTGGGAAACAATTCTGATTTTCTCAGGACTTTTGTGTTTGACTATAACGCCATTAGCACGAGTCGGGGCAACACTGCTATTTTCAATTCGCCAACGAGAATGGGTATTGGTTATGCTAACATCTGCAGTTCTATTGCTTGCTTTGGTTTCTATGATAATTAGTTGGAGTCCATAGATATTAGCGAGCATCTTTAACGCAACGGACCATAGCATAGTTCTGCTTGTAATCACAAAGATGATGTCCATTACCGTTGTGAAAACTAATAACCCAGGCAGCGTCAGAATAACAATTGTCAGAAGTCCAGTATCCCCAACCCGATGAATCAGGAAATATATTGGTATTTAACGTAGGATTACTCCAATTATCTCCATAGAAATCTTTAGAGTGGTCTACAATAGAATCCAACTCCTGGCGAGTAGGTAGCCGCCATCCTTTTCCTAGTTTACAGCAGGCGATTTTGGCATGTTTCCATTGTAATGTCACGCACTGTGTACGCATATTTTGGATAGGGTACTGGATTGTAAGATATTGGATATTTTTGCCAAAGTAGGCAGGTTCGCTTGTCGAGTACCGCTTCGGGTTGAAAGTCAGATACGAATGACTCGTCGGACAAAGGAGTTTGCGCACTGCCGCAGGTATTATTTTTTTATGCACGAGCATTGGTGGTTATTTCTTGGCTAAGGCTACTTGCCTACATTTGGTGTCAATGTTTCGCAATAAACAACCAAAGCGACATGGTGACAAATCGCATCCGGGGAATTGAGTATCTCAGAATGTGTCGCTTCAAAAAGAAGCGAGCGCTATCTGATGTTTTTGCAGTTGCTTGCAGAGTTGGTTTTTTAATTGCAAGGCGTAGCACAGCGTATTACACTGTAAGCCATAATTCTAATTGATAGGGGGAAAGAATGTCCATGGAATGCAATCGCTGCCTTCTTAGCGACGCAATACCAGGCGTCGCCATCGATTCTGACGGTGAGTGCTCGGTTTGTAAAAAGCATGACGTTGAATGGGGTGATTGGGAAAAGCGCAAAGCAGATCAAAGTAGTCAGTTGGAAACTATTATTTCGGAAGCCCGTCGCGCAGGACGACAATACGATGCTTTAGTTCCATTTTCTGGTGGAAAAGACAGTACCTACGTGCTTTACCTGGCTCGAAAGCGTTACCGCCTTCGCTGTCTAGCTGTTACCTATGATAACGGCTTTTTATCCGACTACGCGCGCGCGAATATCAAGAACGCTATTGATACTCTGGAAGTCGATCATATCTATTTGCGTCATAATTGGCCAATGATGCAACGAATTTACCGAGCTTTTTTTCTGAAGTCGGGTTTTTTCTGTCCTGCCTGCATGCGAGGTATCAGTTGTGCGATAGAATCTGCCGCTGCGTCCTTCAGAATTCCCTTGATATTGGGCGGGACCTGTCATCGCACGGAAGAATATGTGGCGCCTCAATATTTTTTGCCTGGAAATGCTGACTTTTATGAGGCAGTGATGGAAGACGAAGCCGTGGAAGGCGCTGCGCGCTTGGCTTATCGGGGGGATTGGAGAAAACGGCTGATCGCACATACTCTGGGTTTGAGGGCAGTAGAAAAAGTGTCATTTGGTGCAAGGATCGATATGCCTGATTATGTTGATTGGGATTATGACGAAATATTCTCAGTCATTACCCGAGAACTCAAATGGAAGGCGCATGCCGATGATGCAGAGCATGCTGATTGTGAATTTGAGCCATTAGTTAATTATATTCGCCAACGCAAATTTCCAGCCTTGCGTCCTGAACTTACCCGGTATAGTAAGCTCATTACTATAGGAAAATTGACAAAAGAAAAGGCTAAGGAAAAGTTAAACCAAAAATTGAACACGCCTGAGCCTGAGGAGCCTGAGCTTCTTACCCGGTTCTTGAGTACCTTGGACATCTCTCGGGAGCAATTTGAAGCGGTATTGAGGGATCCGCTTCGCCATCTGAAATTTGTCGAGAAGAGTGAGCAAAATTGGCGGGCTGTATGGCGTGGTAGGCTAGCAAGCGTAAAAGGATTGATTTAATCAAGGAGGGTCGAGTCTCGGTTCTTGTCTTTTTCATTTGCCTGTTGCCTGGAGAACGTTCCATGCTCAAAAGTAACCTTATTTACATCTTGGTAGAGAAAAAAGAGATTAATCAGAGGCAAGCAGAGCTTAGTGTCGAGACCATCTTCGAAAGTATGACCGAAGCAATGGAACTCAGCAATCGATTACGGGGAGTTGGGAGTGGGCTCGGTAGTATTTAGCCAGCGCTTTGGGGACTCTTTGAATTTAAATTTTCATTACAAGGTAAGCCGGTCGAAATTGTCAGTATCCATAGAGGGATTTGCTCCAAACCTACAGAATAATTGCTTCAACCTATAACATAACCTGCCGCAGAAAGCGGGTCAGCTGCCTACCGTTGAAATGGCATACCAGCTTACCGGACAAATCGCACCCCTTTCCTCTTACCGTTTTCGCGACCGTCGCCCTGAAACCAGTTGTTTTGGCGGAGTGTCTTCACCATCTACGACAACATGCAGCTCATAGCCTCGGGCAAGAGATATTGCGCCTTCCACCGAAATACGAGCATTCTTTACCTTGTTTTTCTCCGGCCTTAAAAACAGGCCTTGAGCGGTGGCAAAATTTGCCTCTCTAAGATCAGATGCGTCAAAATTAGCTCCCGAAAGGTCGCTCTTGCTGAAATCAGCTTCGATGAGATCGCACTCAAAAAAATTGGCTTCCACAGCCTTGCAGCCGTGAAAGAGAGTTTTGCGAAGATTAGTGCAGACAAACGACGTGTAGCGCAAATCACAATCATCAAAAGACAATTGCGGATTCAGCGATATATCACTCCAATCGATACCCATTAGTTTGGATCGCTTGAATTGAACATTTCTACATGTCATATGCGCCGGTTGAATGCCGGTGAGATCGCAATCCTCGAAAATGCAGTCTTCTAAAAGAGTGCGTTCCCAGCACGTTTCTTGGAGTTTCATGTTTCGAAAAGTGCATCTGAAAAAATCTTTACCAGAAAGATCGACGCCCTGAGCATCAAGCCCCGAAAAAGTGACTTCTTTGAGATAATGCTCTGAAATTAGTTGTTCGATAGTGCTCATGTACGATTGTCGAAGCTATGAAAGATTAAACTGCTAACAATTCGCTAACAAACACCCCAACCATAAAGTCTTGCGTAACGAATTAGGCCACTTTAACCTAAAAAAGGCAATCGGCCGTTCAGTTTGCAGCTTGACGCCAGTTGAGGCGCGGTTCAGTGGTGTCGCCGACAGTTGAAGATGTCCGCGGTATTAGCAGTTACAAATGTCCGCCGAGTTTAGCCATACATAGACTGAATTACCCGCTTGTCGGAACACACCGAGTGTGCGTCTAGCTTGTTTTCTCCCAACATTTTCGCCTTCGGCCGGCCCTTCACTTTAAAAAGGGCTGGCGAAGGCGAATGGCACCATGTATCGAAACTGGCAACCATAACGCCCCATCGAGGAGGAGCGGCAAGCGGCATGACAGCGCTTTTCGCTGGCATGTCGCTTGTTTAGCGACGAACGAGCCTGTATGGCTTTATGTGGCTTTGTGTCGTTTAGATTTAATTAAAAGTATATCACCTTGCCGAGGAATGCCGACAACCGCGGGCAATCGGTGCAGTAGTAGAGTTCGTTCACCCAAATAGTATAACAGTCCACTGATGAGTTTTTCCTGTGATTTGTTAGTCCTATTGAATTACATAAAGCTACATAAAGTGACTCATATAACTCTGTGAATAAAGGAAGCAACAGAGACATTATCATTCTGTTTCGATCTTAAGGTTATCTCGCTCCTGCCTGTTAGTGTGTTCATAAATTAACTATGTTTTTGAAAAAAATTTAATCCTATTTATTTACCTTGACATGAGTTCCATGGATAAATTTAATTGCACTTAGTATTTCTGAACTTAAGTAAAATTTTACTCTAAGTCGATTAATGCGATATGACCATTGCTGTTAATAAAAAAGGAGAATCATGACAATGATTAGAAGAAAGAAGCTTTTAATGAAAATCAAAACGTGCGCCATGGTTACGGTGCTGGCGCTAG
>JBNKEI010000209.1:0-13202 GCA_050288705.1 Myxococcales bacterium | reverse complement strand
AGTCAAGCTCCTGACACGCCACTGTATTGACTCCAATTATCAAACGATTATTGTCTCTGCGGGGTAGTTTTTACTTCGCGGTATTTTTACCCAGGTCAATATTTACCCGGGCGATGCTTTTGACCCCTGAGGTAAACAGGTACTATTTACGGGCCAATAACCTAATCATGATATTGCCAGGGACTTAGCATTTTTATTGTTTTCGGCTCGGCTTGTGCATCGGTAACAGTCTATACGGGTGCCAGCGATCGGCTCCTATATTCAAGACGGGGCGAAAGCGATGACCGAATCAGACGAGGTTCTAAAAGAATTTTTGGTAGAAAGCGCAGAGCTTCTAGACCGCGCTGAACAAGACCTTATGGCCCTGGAAAGCGCTGGCAATCCACAGGCATTGGCAAGTATTTTTCGTGATTTTCACACTATAAAAGGAACTGCCGGGTTTTATGGGTTTGCCAAACTACAAGGACTTACTCATGCAGCCGAAAATGTTTTAGGTCGAATGAGAGAGGGTAAACTAGCTACCAGCTCGGATATTATCAGCACTCTGCTCTCAGTGGCTGATGGTGTGCGTAAAATTCTTGCCAGTATTGAAGCCAGCGGACAGGAGGGAATTCAGGATTACAAAACCTTGATTGCCAATCTACAAAAATTTGTAGAGGACAATGCTAATTCTACAACTAATACTTCACCAGTAGTCAATAAATCTCAGGCTAGCCCACCAGCAGCTGATGTACCTGCAATCTGCCATTCTGTAGAAGTTAAAAAAGCGGCAATTAATAGTCCCGATGAAAGTAATACCCTCCTCAGCACGGGAGGAGGGGGCACCGGCGAAGTACAATTACCAGCCGGGGCGAATAGTACCGTTCGCGTAGATATTGGGCTTTTAGAAAAACTGATGAATTTGGTAGGGGAGCTAGTGCTTACCAGAAATCAGTTATTGCAATTCACCGCTACCCAAGAAAATGCATCGTTCGTTACCACTTCGCAACGATTGAATTTAATTACTACCGAGTTGCAAGAAGGGGTGATGAAAGCGCGGATGCAGCCGATTGACAATATTTGGAGCAAATTTCCAAGGGTGGTTCGTGATTTATCACTGATAACTGGAAAAAAAGTTCGTATTGAAATGGAAGGCCGAGATACTGAGCTGGATCGCACCATTATTGAGGCCATAAAAGACCCACTCACTCATACTGTAAGAAATTCTCTTGATCACGGAATTGAATCACCCGAAAAACGACGTTCTGCAGGCAAACAAGAAGAGGGTAGGCTTTTCCTTCGTGCTTTTCACGAGGGCGGACAGGTAAATATTGAAGTTTCCGACGACGGATGTGGAATTGACGTAGAGCGTGTAAAGCAAAAAGCAATTGCTCGTGGGATTGTTAGTTCTGAACAAGTCTCTCATATGAATGACCGAGAGATTATGAATTTCATTTTCCTTCCAGGATTTTCAACTGCCGAAAAAATAACTAATGTCTCTGGTCGCGGCGTGGGGATGGACGTCGTGCGTACAAATATCGAGAAGATTGGCGGAACAGTCGATATTCAGAGCATTCACGGTCAAGGAACAACCTTAAAAATCAAAATTCCTTTAACGTTAGCAATTATTCCAGCACTAATTATTACTTGCGGAAAAGATCGCTATGCTATCCCACAAGTCAGCCTTTTAGAGCTGGTTAGGCTAGAAGGAGATCAAGCGCATAGAGGGGTAGAAATGATTCAAGGAGCACCAGTTTATCGGCTGCGAGGTAATCTTTTGCCGCTGGTTTACTTGGCTCGGGAATTGAAAATCGAGGAGAAGTTTGAAGGCAAAGATATTGTAAACATTGTAGTATTGCAAGCTGATAATCGTCAATTTGGCTTAGTTGTGGATGATGTAAACGATACTGAAGAAATTGTGGTAAAGCCATTAGGAAAACAGCTAAAAGGAATTCCTGTATTTGCTGGTGCAACCATTATGGGCGACGGATGTGTTGCTCTTATCCTTGATGTTTTGGGACTAGCGCAGTGTGCAAACGTGGTCGCCACCGTTCATGAGCGCACGCGAAGCCAGAACGTTACCAAAACCTTGGGGCAAGATAATAATTTGCAGACCCTTCTAATACTGCGCGGTCCCGACAATGGACGTTTGGCAGTGCCTCTTTCTTCGGTCTCCCGTTTAGAAGAATTTGAACTGTCTTCAATAGAAGCCGCAGGTCATTTAGAGGTAGTTCAATATAGAAGCGAAATTCTGCCTTTAGTACGTCTTTCTGATGTACTAGAAGAACGGCGTGCAGTTATGCGAAATTCTCCCGTCGAAAACAATTCTCAAAAAATATATGCAGTCGTATTTACAGAAAAAGGACGTAGCGTGGGTCTGGTGGTTGATGAAATTCTCGACATTGTTGAAGAGTTAATTGAAAAAAGAGATATTGGCTGTCGAGCCGGTGTGCTTGGTTCAGCAGTAATCCAAGGTAGGGTAACTGAGCTTCTAGACATTCAGGCAGTGTTAGCCAAAGCGATTATTACTTTAGCCGCTTGATGAGGCTTATATGAGTGAACGCAGGCAATTTAGTACTTTTTTACTTGATGGTCTTTTTTTCGGTGTAGAAGTTGAGCGAGTACAAGAAGTTATTCGTTATCAACGGATGACTCAAGTTCCGCTGGCTCCAACAGTAGTTCGCGGATTAATCAATCTTCGAGGGCAAATTGTCACCGCAATTGATTTGCGTCGCCGTTTGGGAATGTCGGATTTAAATACTAGTTGTTTGCCAATGAATGTGGTTATTCGTTACGAGGATGGAGCAGTAAGCCTTTTAGTTGACGAAATTGGCGATGTTCTGGAAGTTGAAGAATCCAGCTTTGAACGACCTCCTGATACGCTTCAAGGAGCTGCGCGGGAGCTAATTCGTGGTGCGTATAAATTGAAGGAGAGGTTGTTGCTTGCTTTGGATATTGATCGGATTTTATGTGTGGATGGAATGCGAGACGGAAGCAGAGGGTCACGAGCAATTCCTGCGCATAATAGTAGTCACTCCTCATCGATTGCTATGACGAGATAAAGGAGATATCGTGAATAAATTTCGCTCAATTCGCGCCCGAATTATTTTGCTATCTGTGGTCCTTGTTGTAGCTGCAACCCTGCTATTTGTGGGTGTTCTTTTTGTAGGAAAAAAAGCAGTGAATAAATCAATAAGGGAAATTTTTGACCAAGAAGCGCAACGGCAGGCTTCTAGAGTAGCCCGGGATGTTTATCTGCTTTGCGAAACGTTAAATAAATCTATCGATTTTCATGTAAGCTCCGGCTCCGACGAAAATATAGCTGAATTAAAAGCCAAAGTAGAGCAACAAATCAAAGAGCACGCCAAAAAGATCATTTCTTCCATGGTAGTCGGCAAGACCGGTTATGTATGGATAGTCAAGGGAGAAGGCAAAGACAAGGGTGTTTATATCGTTTCTAAAGACCGTTCTCGGGACAAAGAAAATATTTTGGGTGTCAAAGATGCGGACGGCGATTTTTTTATTCAGAATCTGATTGGTCAGTCAATTGAAGCTGAGAAAAAGAAAGCAGGAAGCGTAATCGTCGACAAATATTCATGGATGAATAAAGGCGAAAACCAAAAACGGAACAAAATTGCAGGAGTGGTCTATTTTCAGCCATGGGATTGGGTAATTGGAGCGGGGGCATATGAAGATGAATTGAATAGTTTCATAGCTTATGATGATATTATGATTTCCATTCTTCTATGGGGTATTGTAGCTGTTACTCTGTTAATTGTAGTTTCTGTTATTGTATCAATAAAATTCTCTCGCCGAATTGTACAGCCGCTTTATAGTTTAATTGATTCGGTAGAAAGGGTTTCTCTTGGTGATCTAGGGCAAACTGAATGGATTGATGGAGATGACGAAGTTGGAAGACTTAGCAGGGCAATCCAATCAATGGTGGAATCCCAGCGGACTATGACTGAAGTTGCCACCGCAATTTCAGAAGGGAATATCGACGTAAAATTTTCTCCTCGTTCGTCCAAAGATGTGTTGGCCATTGCATTTCAGGAAATTGTAAACTCAATTCAAAGAATGAGTTCAGATGCTACTATTCTTAGTGAAGCAGCTATGGCTGGCAAACTTTCAACCCGCGCCAACGCTGAGGCGCACAAAGGGCAATTCGCTGAAATTATTAATGGAGTAAACTGTACTCTGGAAGCATTAATCGAGCCAGTTATGCTAGCGGCTGAACGAATTGACCAACTTGCTCGTGGTGAAATTCCTGCTCCTATTCAAACAAGCTATCTAGGCGATTTCGAAATTCTTAGGAATAACGTAAACACTTGTATTGAATCTATTTCCTCGGTGGTATCTGCGGTAGGAGGCCTATCTAATTCTGTCTTAAACGGGCGGCTCGGCGATCGTTCTGATATAAAAAAGCATAAAGGCAGTTTCCGGAAAACTCTCGATGGCATGAACAAGATGCTTGATTCCTTTGTAGACATATTTGAATCTATACCGGATGTGTTTTTTTGCATCAACAAAGAATTCGAAATACAATACATTAATCGAGCAGGAGAAAACTTGCTTGGAGTAAACAAATCAAAAATTATTAATGGTAAGTGTTCGGAGTATTTTTCTACGCCTTTGTGCAACTCACAATCATGCCCGTGTGCAGTATCTATCAGAGAAGATAGAGTTTGTGTGTGCGACAATGAATTTCAAAAGAGTGGAAAACAATATGAGATTAGATGTAATGCAGCGGTTATGCGCAATCAAGAAGGGAATACGGTCGGTTCATTTGAAATTATTTCCGATCAAACGGAAGTAAAGAGGGCTATACTGAAAGCTAAAAAAGTTTTGCAGTATCAAAAAGATGAGACCATAAAGCTTATACAAGGATTGAAAAAACTTTCGGTCGGAGATCTGTCGTTTCAGCTACAAATTTTGCCTGCAATTGACGAAGACATTAAAGAATCAAATCAGATTTTTCAGACAGTTGCGCATGTAGTCGAACAAACCAAAGAAAATCTTTCACGTCTGGTAAATGATGCTGATTTGTTAGTAAATGCTGCAGAAAATGGGCAACTGTCGGCAAGAGCAGACGCTGCTAACCATGGGGGTGATTTTCGAAAAATTGTAGAAGGACTCAATAGAACTTTTGAAAATGTAGTGGCTCCTCTGAAAGAGCTGAGTCAAATGTTGGAAGAGGTTGCTTCAGGCGATTTGACGGCAAGAATACTTGGAAATTATCATGGTGACTTAGATGTAATGAAAGAATCAGCCAATAGTGCTGCCAGCCAAATCGCTGCGGTATTTAAGAAGATTGCCGGCAATACCACTATGTTGGCTACGGCGTCGGAGGAGCTTAGCGCCATAAGTGAGCAAATGTCGGGAAACGCAGAAGAGACCAGTTCCCAGGCTAACGTAGTATCGGCTGCATCCGAACAAGTAAATAAGAGTGTACAGACTGTGGCCATTTCGACCGAAGAAATGAATTCCAGCGTCAAAGAAATTGCGGTGAGTGTCTCGGATGCTTCTCAAGTAGCTAGGTCAGCAGTGGTATTGGCAGAAAACACCAATCAAAACATTGGTCGATTAGGTAAAAGTAGTGCCGAAATTGGTGAAGTAATTAAAGTAATTACTTCTATTGCTCAGCAGACCAATCTCTTAGCTCTTAACGCTACTATTGAGGCTGCGCGTGCAGGAGAAGCAGGTAAAGGATTCGCAGTGGTCGCCAATGAGGTAAAGGAATTGGCTAAAGAAACTGCCAAGGCTACTGAACATATTGGGGGCAAAATAGAAGCTATTCAAAAGGACAGTCAGAGCGCGGTAGATTCGATAAGTAAAATTGGGACCGTAATTAAGCAAATTAGCGATATTCAGGCTAGTATTGCTAGCGCCGTAGAAGAACAAAGTGCCACCACTAATTCGATTGAACAAAACGTAGTGGAGGCAGCGAGATCTACTAGCGAGATTGCTCAGAATATTAGCGGTGTAGCAAACGCGGCTTCTAATACTGCATCGGGGGCTGCAAATGTGCGAAGTGCGTCTCAAGGATTATCAAAAATGGCCGCCGAGCTGCAAGAGCTAGTAAATCGTTTTACAGTTTAGCAACACCAAAGCAAGCATTTTAGGAGCTTTATTTTTTAATTGTAAGGAGAGGAGAAGGAAAAAAATATGCGTGCCTTAGTAATTGATGATTCCCGAGCAATGAGAATGATGGTCAAAAAGATACTAAAGCAATTAAGTGTAGAAAGTCTAGAAGCAGCCAATGGTTTGGAAGGGCTAGAGAGGCTAAAGAATTCAGAATTAGATTTTGTGCTCGTTGACTGGCATATGCCAGAAATGGATGGGTGCGAATTTGTACGTGCAATGCGTAGCCAATCCGAATTTAGCGGCTTGCCTATCCTTATGGTTACCAGCGAGGGAGATGCAGACAAGGTGGCCGAAGCACTAGAAGCCGGAGCTAACGAGTATATTATTAAGCCATTTACTAAAGACGCAATCGCTCAAAAACTAAACATGATTGGTGTGCAGATTACTGCATAGGAAGTTATTATGAGACGGATTAGAGTATTAGTAGTGGACGATTCCGCAGTATACCGTCGGATGGTTAGTGATGTCTTGTCTACTGATCCCGACATTGAAGTCGTAGGTGTTGCTTCTAATGGCCGTCTCGCTATTGCGAAAATACCCCAAATTAATCCCGATGTGATTACCTTAGACGTGGAAATGCCCGAAATGGATGGTCTAACCGCCATAACAGAAATTCGGAAAACTCATCCGCGGCTTCCAGTCTTTATGTTCAGCTCTCGTACTGAGCCGGCAGCGGCGGCTACGGTAGAAGCTTTGTTACGAGGTGCAACTGATTATGTAACTAAGCCTACTTCTGGCGACGGAGCAGCGGTAATACGAGCGGAGCTGCTTCCGAAACTAAAAGAGAGTTGCCAGGGAGTTGTCGTTCATAATCCACCAGTTTGTTCCTCGCTGGGCAAGGCATCAACTTCAGTCTCTGTTCTCAAGAGTAGGTTTCAAGGACCTGCTCCTCGTCCCACGGTTTTGGCAATTGGAGTTTCCACTGGTGGGCCCAACGCGCTTTCTCGAGTGTTTTCCGATTTACCAGCTAATTTATCTGTGCCAATTGTTTTAGTGCAGCATATGCCGCCTATGTTCACGCGAATTCTTGCTGAGCGGCTATCTGCTAACTCAAGCATGGTAGTTCGGGAAACATCTGATGGCGATGTTTTAGAGCCAGGAAAGGCATATGTAGCGCCTGGGGGAAAACACATGGTTGTGGCGCGCGAAGGAGTGAAGGTAGTTACGCATCTCAATGAAGATCCACCGGAAAATTCTTGTCGGCCGGCAGTGGATGTATTGTTCCGATCAGTGGCAGCAGTGTTTGGAAGAGAAACGTTAGCGATAGTAATGACGGGAATGGGCCAGGATGGACTCCGAGGTGCCCAGGAGATATTTGACCAAGGGGGTCGTATATGGGCTCAAGATGAAGCGTCTTCGGTAGTATGGGGAATGCCGGGATGCATTGTACGTGGTCAGTTGGCCGAAAAGGTTCTTCCTCTGGAAGAATTGGGAAAGGAAATCGGGCAGCGAATTGGAAGCAGTTACCACGCGTCAATGGCTTTGCGAAGGGGCAACTAACGTGGCGGCTATCTCTGCTGACGAATTCCAGGTAATTCGAAATATTCTTCGGCAACATGCGGCTTTAGTATTAGATGATGGAAAAGAATATCTTGTTGAGGCTAGATTGACGCCGCTTGCCAGCCGGAATGGTTTTTCTTCGCTGAGCACGTTTATTGGTCGTTTGAGGAGCCTTCCCTCGTTAGATATGTATCAAAAAGTCGTGGAATCCATGACTATTCACGAAACTAGCTTTTTCCGAGATTGGCGTACATTCGAATTGCTTCGTCAGGAAATAATACCGCGTATCGTTAAAGCGCGTGCTGGAGAACGAACAATTAATATTTGGAGTGCGGCTTGTTCAACCGGTCAAGAGCCATATAGTATTGCCATGTTATTAAACGAATATTTTTCGGGGCTTTTTGCGCAATGGAAAATTCGCTTGTTAGCAACCGATATTTCCGGCGAAGCACTAGCCCGCGCCCAGGAGGGAAAATATAATCAACTCGAAGTAAACCGCGGTTTGCCGGCGACATTATTAGTAAAGTATTTTCAACGAAAAGGAATTGATTTTATTGTGAATGAATCAATAAAAAAAATGATTTCATTTCAACAATTAAATCTAGCTAGTGACTGGATAAAGCTTCCTGTTTTTGATATTGTTTTGATGAGAAATGTTCTTATCTACTTTAGTTCCGAAACCAAGCGAGACATTTTTTCGCGCCTTGTTCGCACTATAACTTCCAACGGCTACTTGGTCCTAGGAACTGGAGAAACTACCTACAATTTGAGCACGCAATTTGAACGCACCACGTTTGATGGCGCTGGATGTTTCCAATTCGTCGGAGGAAGTTCTGCATGCAAGTAACTGGCGATGATTTGGCTAGCATCATGGAAAATATATGGGTAGCCATACTTGGTATGAGTATTGATGTAATGGATAGAGACGCTCCCTTAGACGAGCTAATTACCGGATGCGTACATATCACTGGACCATGGTCGGGAGCATTATTAATTGAATGTGCCCCAACTGCTGCAAAAGCAGTGGGGGCGGCTATGTTTGCCATGGATTTGACCGAGGTAGGCGACAGCGAGATGAGAGATGCTATCGGAGAGCTATCTAACATTGCTGGTGGTAATTTTAAGTCATTGCTACCAATGGGGTGCCAGCTCTCCTTGCCTACAGTTGTAAACGGATCACAATATAAGCTGATTATTTCCAATTCCAATCTGGCATGTAAGCGCTCTTTTGATAGTGAAGGTCAATATGTGGCCATTAAAGTTTTCGAGAGAGGAGCGGACGTAAAATAAGGCATCTAACGAAATCAACGAGTTTACGCAGCGGAGGAGCAATGAAGATTCTCGTGGTGGACGACAGTAAGGCAATGCGAATGATCGTGATGCGCACCTTGAGGCAGTTAGGACTAGGACAGCATACTCTGCTAGAAGCTTCTAATGGGCAAGAAGCATTCAAGGTAGCCAAGAATGAAAAACCTGGTTTGATACTCTGCGATTGGAATATGCCAGAAATGACTGGTTTAGATTTTCTTCGAGCCTTGAAAACAGAGAATTTGTCCATTAAGCTAGGATTCGTAACTTCTGAATGTACAGCGGAGATTCAGGAATTGGCCAAGCAAGAAGGAGCCGTTTTCTTTTTGTCAAAACCATTTACCGCCGAGGGAATGCAAGCTGCGGTGGGGCCACATTTGACGTAGTTATTTACATTTGACCATAGAGAGCGCCAATGTCTTCGGAATTTTTAGTTCCAGCTCCGGAAAGAATAGGTTTTCTTCTTGAGCAGCTTCTTGGCCGAAAGATTGTCACCAAGCAGTTGAAAGCCTGGACGCCTGGTCCCCAGGCAAAAAGCTATCTGGGCTTATATAGGCAGGAAAGCGGAGATTTGGCGGCGGTAGTGGCGCTAGACTTGAGTTTGGCAAGCAATGCCGCTGCGGCATTGGTTTTGGTTCCCCCAGGAGCAGTGTCCGACTGTATTAGGGCAGGGCAACTAAGCGCCAATCTTTTGGAAAATCTAGGGGAGGTTCTTAACGTCTGCACTCGGCTTTTTAATTCACCAGGACAGCCTCACGTAAAATTAGTATCCATTTTGCAGTGTCCGCCAGATCCGCCCGCCGATGCGCTCAAGCTGGTTGCTCATCCAGCAAGCCAGTTGCATATTGAAATGAGTATTGCCGGTTATGGAGGAGGTAAATTAGGGTTATTTGTGTAGCGTGTAGAGTGATTGAGGGAGAGGGGGTAGTAGCGTCCGGGAATGGGCTTACCAATCACTATTGTGGGGGTTTTGGTCTGCTCGGTTATGGCAAAGCCGGTTTTTAGCGCACCTCGTGCTCCTCATACTTATCGTTCGGTAATTATTAAGCAAATGGGATTTCCTAGCGAGTGGCATGCCGAGATTAGCATGGGAATAGGCATGAGCAAATTTAGGGCATCCTCTCTTTTAGAAGAAATTCGCTTTCAGGTGTCGCGTGATCTATATATTCCCACGCTGGCTCTGCTGCGAGCAGGTGCCGAGGGAGCAATCGGAATTCGTAAAAACAATGTGTATTATCGCTGGCGTTTACGTCTGATAAGTCATGTGCTCCGATTGGCTTTAGGAATAGAGTATGCTAGTTACCGAAAGGCGTGGTCTCCAGTAATAAGCTTCGTTCATCCAATTTTGCGAGGTGGATTGATTGGCAATAGTTTTTTTCGGCTTGATTATATGCCCTGGGAGAATCATACCTGGTTAATCGGGTTGGAATTTCCCTTGTTTCCTAGTGCCAAAAGCAAACTCAAACCAACAGAATCGGCAGTGAAACTGCCGATCGCGCAAGGGGAATTCGATTCAGATGAAACAGCATTTTCTCCTTGCTCGTTAAAACAAGCCGCTCATTCGGTATACTCGCTGATTATTCCACCTTGGGGAGGAGGTGCGCCGGATTTCCCATCCAAAAATGCGAATCCTTCTTTCGTAAATGACACGATACGAAAATACCATACATGTTTGCAACAAACATTTTCTTTGGCAATTGCAGGTAAGATTGATATTTCCTTAGAAGAAGAACGGCAAGGAATCAAAATCGCACAAAAAGCAAGAGAGAATCTGTTGCGATACGTGCTCATGCCCTATGACCGGTTGTTTGGCCAAAGGAAATCTCCAGACACAATTCTGGGCATGGGGAAGCAGGCTAAGAGATTTTTGATTCAGTGGTGCATGGGTAAATATAGATTGAAAAGCGAACAACAAACACGAGTTGAAAAAGCATTTGCCGTGCTAGTTAATGCAATAGAATGCGTTCGCAAAGAATCGCTGCAAGACGCAAGAGACGGACGGCTGGTTTGGTTACCTTTGCAGCTTGGTTTTTATCCCGAGGAAATAAATTCCAAAGAAGAAATTGAAAATATTATAGAAGAAATGATTGGGAAAACAATCAGCTCCGGCAATCGAGTCAAATATCTAATAAATGCTGAATATATGGGCGAGGTTTTCCGTACTATTCGGGAAGCAAAAGAATACCATGTGTTATGGGTGCACGACGTAGCTGGAGTGAATTATGAAGACCGCTTAGACGAGGCCAGTTTCTGGCTAGTAATGGAATATTTTGAAACTCTGGCCAAAAGAGTTGAAGAATATGACCAAATCGGAAGAATGCCGCTTTTTATTGTTGCGGTAGACCAGTGGCATTATGATCAGAAAAATGGAAGAGTCTGGTTGCAATTTCTGGATGATCCCCTGGGAAATCAGTGGAACAAAGTTCCCCTTAAGCCAATGCGTGAGATGTATTTTAAGTTTCTCGAAAAAGCACGCTTCAAACTGGCTAAAGCGATTGAAAATTCCCATCTTTTGCAGCAAGAAAAGAAATTGTACGGAGAAAAATGGCTTAGGAATAAAATTAAAATTCATGTAAGTATCACCAATCGTTCAACGCCAATATTGTTCACTAATCAAATAGTACCAATTGTTGGGCTGCCAGACGATGTATCTCGCGATCATCGAAAAATAGTATTCTATGATTTAAGCGAAGACGAGCCTTATCGTGGTCAAGCAATATATTTCAGCGGGGGGATAGGTGAAGAATATCTTATGCCTGGTTGGGAAGAAAGAGCAGTATTGATCCAAGGACCTGCGCTTCGCGGGCTAAAGGCTCAGGCGCGAAAACTTTTTTTAGGACAGGGTTTTAGCAAAGAAGAAGTCCCTTGGGTGCTCCAACCTCATTCGATTGGTGAAAACTATTGGCGCCAAATAACTCTTCGTTCCAAAAATGATTCTCGATTTCGGGAACTAGCTTTAGACCTTCATAATCAAACGGGTTTTGATGCCAAAGAAATTTCTGTAGCACGAGCAGTCTTGCTTACCCTAGCTCCAAAACAATCAATTGCCATAGCGCCCGATTCTTTGTGGACCAACCAAATTTGGGCTCGTATGTTGGTAGGTCAAGCATTGCGGGGCGGAAAAGTATTGGTTATTGTTCCCGGCATTGAAGCGGCGGCAAGCCAGGGAAATTTTTCTTTGGCGCGAATTGAAGAACTTTCTCGCCGCCTCGTGAAAGAATCAGAGAAGCGAAAATTACAATTAAGGGCCGCGGGAGGGGTTCTTCGTTTGGGGGTGTTTGCTCCCAAAGAGGGAAGTAATGATGTGTATGAATGGCTTCTTGCTGCCGGTCGAAGCTTAGAAAAACATCCGTTTCTTCGCGAAATATTTAACCTAGGTACTAACTTCGACAAACATATAGCCAGAATTGTACATGAAACTGGTACCAAAAAATGGTCACCTTGCTTTTCTGATATTCGAAGAAGATTAAATTTGCACCTAAAAATTAATGGACTTTTTTTAGAAAAGCCAAGCGAGCGCTTTTGGTCAGAAAAACTTGAAGAATATGCTGAACGCTATCTTAATTTATCGAAAACAGTTTCTGATCCTAGTCTAAGAAATAGAGGGCTTATCTTGTATCGGCAAAGAGAGTCCGGCGACCACTCAACAGGAATTAAAGGATGGTTTCTTTTAGGCTCAGCCAATATGGACGATCGTAGCTTAATGCTAGACGGAGAATGCGCCTTTTTTGTTTCTGGATCAATTAATGGCAATGCGATGGTTGACTTGTGTATGCTTGCATTGCAGTGCGAATGGGTGCAATCAACCAAAGAGCTTGATAAACTTTTGCCCCCGCCAGGAAAACTAATCCAACGTATTGGAAAATGGATCGAAACACTAATTTGAGCTACGGGTGGTCTTTTCTCCTCGGGTTCAAGGACAAGGAGAAGAAGAAAACCCAGGCTTTCTCTCTCGCCGCTTGGAAGTGTCTCAGCGCACTCTACAATCTACTGTGCTCCAAGTCTAGCCACATGCTATAGTGGCGCCTTAAACACATAGGTAAGGCGAGTCCTGAAGACTAGGCTACTCCTAGTAAAAAATACATAGGTATTGTTCTCTACAAACATTACTCGCGGGAGAGTCCACCAAATGAATCCCCTCAATTATATTGCCTCGGTCCCTCATAGAGCCTCGACGCAGAGGGACAGCGACGAAGCGCTTCCGACGCGCATAAATATGACGTTGAATCAGCTAGAAAAAGTACCGGCTATAAGTAGATGGCTGATTGGCT
>JBNKEI010000208.1:0-54145 GCA_050288705.1 Myxococcales bacterium | reverse complement strand
AAACCAGAGCTTTCAAAAACAAAAGCAAGACATCGAGGCGGATTTTCAAATAAAGGGTGAAAAACTCGAAGAAAGCGCCGAAACAATGCAGAACGATAAATATGTGCAGGAATACAACATGTTGGCCGCCAACAGAGTAGCTACGCTAAGGAATATGCAACGCGAATATACCCGCGAAATACTGGCTTCCACGGCGACTTAGAGTAGCCGCATCGAGGGGGTACATGAAAATAAATCCGTCCGACCGATGTTGGCTAGAAAGCACATATTGGTGCAGATTCTTCAATGACTTGGAGAAGATTGCAAAAGGAACAATGGCTATATGCCGCAAATACAATTTGAACCACAAATATGACGTTCCCGTTCCCTCGCTACAAGAGGCGCCTGATTCTGCTATCATTAATTTACAAACTAAATTCTGTGGAGGCATACTTGAGACGCTTATATATACTTCTATGCGGAATATTTTTGTTAATAAGCTTACCTGCGGGCTGCAATGGTCCTTCCAGTAAGACCGACACCGAAGACCCCGGCCCTAACCCTAATCCTAATCCCGAACCTAACCCTAACCCTAACCCTAACCCTGACCCTAACCCTGATCCTAATCCCAAGTATGAGTTGCCCGATTTGCCTCCCATGCCAACGGTGCTGAAAGGACCGGCAAATTCGGTAGCCATGCGCGACCCAGCTGATTTTCCAGAAGTTCAAATGGATTTCTCGATTCAAACCAATGGTCCGTTTGAACCGACCTGGCCATCTATCGCCGCCAACGTTCCTGGCAACGGCACACCCGAGTGGTTGCGTCAGGCAAAGTTTGGTATCTGGTTTCACTACGGACCGCAGTCAAGCCTAGGAAGCGGTGATTGGTCCGCGCAACACATGTATCAACAGAACACCCATGCCTACAATAATCACCTCACGATCTTTGGTGAGCATCCCTCGATTCACGGATATAAAGACGTTATCAAGGAATGGAATCCTTACAGATACAATCCCACTGAACTTGCTAAGTTGTTTTACAGCAGTGGTGCACGCTTTGTCTTAGTGCAAGGCGTACACCACGACAATTTTGACAATTGGAACTCAAAGTATAATCCATGGAATATTGTAAATTTCGCAGCTAAGCGCGACACCATGGCCGAGTGGGTTACTGCTACTCGCAACTTGGGAATGCGCATGGGGGTAGCATTCCATCATGAATACAGTTGGTGGTTTACCCAGCCAAGTTTCTTGAGTGATAGCTCGGGGGAATTTGAAGATGTTCCCTATGATGCCGCGACGGTGACCAATGACACCAATAGCAACAATGACTGGTGGAAAAACTACGAACCGCGTCTGCTCTACTATCAGGACCTTCATAAATACGCAGGAATAAGCACGCCAAACACCGGGTACTGGAATCCTTCTTCAGGCATATTTAGTAATGACTTAGAGTACTGCCACTGGTACGCCACTCAATGGGCGTTGCGCATCTTGGATGTAGTAGAAAATTATGATCCCGATTTCATTTACACTGATGGAAATTCTACCCAGCCGTTTAGTGGCTATATGACCGGCACGGGTTATAAGTGCAATGCCATGCAGCGAGTTATCGCACACTATTACAACCGTACGCTAGAGCGACATGGCAAGCTCGACACTCTGGCGGTAGTGAAATTTCATACTGGCGACCATATAGGCACCACCTACGAAGGTAACTTTTCATCAGCAATTAAGACCGATCAGCCGTGGTTTGCGGAATTGGCATTTGGTGACTGGTTTTGGAGACCCAATATTTCGTACGACCAAGGCGCAAAAATCATCCATCGGCTACTGGAAGCGATATCCCGTGACGGCGCAATGATGGTCAACGTTCCTAACCGTCCTGATGGTTCACTAGATAGCGGCGCAACCGACATGCTCACCGCGGTTGGACGATGGATGGGTATTCATGGCGAGGGAGTTTATGGGAGTCGCGCCTGGGCAATTCCCACAGAAAGTAATTTTCGATTTGTGGTGGGGTCCAACGGCTATCTCTATGCCTTCCATGTTGGTATTCCGGCGCCAAACACGGTCCTAAACATTAGTTCGCTTGGTTTAAATTCAGAATATCTGCTCGACAAAATTGGTTCGGTTTCCATGCTGGGTAGTACCGTAACTCCCAATTGGTCGCAGACGGCCAGTAGTCTTCAAATTACCTGCCCCTCGGTTATGCCAAGCATTCCATCGGGAACCGCGGTCGGCTTTAAAATCGGACCGGTTTCGGCAATCGGCGACGCTGCTCCTTCCTACCTCACTGCTTTTCCAGAAACTGACCGCATAAGCTTGTCATGGAGTTATTCCGCGCCAGGCGCCACATTCAACGTGAAACGATCGACCGACGGAGGCGTATACACCACCATTGCCTCGGGTCTTCAAGACCTGGCTTACACTGATACCGATGTTTCCCCAGGGATACTTTACCACTACCGAGTAAGCTCGATAAAAAGTGAGAAGGAGTTAAACAGCTCTCCGGTGTCTGCCGCCCTGATTACACTCCCATCGAATAACTGGTTATCAACAGACATTGGCGAGGTAGGCAAGGCCGGTTCCTTTAGCCAGTCTAATGGAGATTTTGAGATCAGCGGCTCTGGAAAAGACATCTGGTACGATGCAGACGAGTTCCACTACGTGTTCCAGGCGGTGAAGGGTAACTACATGCTAACCGCTCGGGTGGTTAATATGCAAAATACCGCGTCTTGGGCCAAAGCAGGGATCATGATGCGCGAATCACTTGCCGCATCGTCGAAGTATGTTCTTAACTTCGTATCTCCTTCGAAAGGTATTGCCTTTCAACAGCGTAAAGCAACTAGCGGTGGAGCCGAGGGCGTTAAGGAGTACAGCAATGCTGCCGCCCCGTACTGGGTACGACTGGTGCGAAATGGTGACTTGTTTGTCGCTTATCGTAGCGCCGATGGCGCCAACTGGACTGCAATCGGCAAAACCGAGGTTTCCATGAACAAAAATATCTACGTCGGACTTGCCGTGTGTAGCGTGAACGATGGAACTATCTGCCAGGCAAGTTTCGATAACGTCAAATTGGAGAACATTTCTACAGAATAATTCTGCCAGTCCTCTCTCCCTTTGGGCCCGGGGGACCCAGAGGGAGAGGGAATGTTTGCAAGCTCCCATCTTCCTCGGGGGAGAAGGGTCGCTGAATAGTTACAAGTTATTTATCGCCATAAGTCAGCTTCCCTATTCGAGCCCAAGAGTTCTCCCGACATGTTGATTAAGGCGACGGCAATATGCGGATATGGTCTGATTTTCAGACGCTTACTAATCGCTTTTCCAATCTGTTGAGCTATAAATTCTGCCAGACGCTGACAATCGTTTATGGCGAGTGCGCGGAAAATTCCCTCGACGGTAGGGCTTGCCGGGGGAGGGAAGTGCAAAACTTCTTTGCAGAGGCGCGAAATAATTGGGACAGCGCTTTGCGAACGCGCTGAGTGGGTGTCCCAATCACCCTCAATAAGCTTAGCAAGCTTGCCGGGATGCCCCACTGCTAGCAATCGCTGGCACTGCGCCTCGCTAATCAGATCGAGCACAAAGCCCCACTCGTTACTCACCTCGACAATCTGTTCGGAAGTGAGTTTGTAGTGCCGAAGCGCAGCACGTTCGCCAATATGCCCGGGCACTAGCACTAGCGAAGTTTCGCCGCTTGCTCGTTTAACGTTTATTGCGCAACGCAGCGATTCTCGCAACGCGGGTATGCTAAAAGGCCGCACTCGCCCGGTGGTTCCGAGAATGGACAGACCGCCTTTAATTCCCAGCTTTGGGTTAAAGGTTTTGGCGGCGATCGCTTCTCCTCCGGTAATGGACAACACTACTTCCAGGCCGTGGTCGGTTATTTCGCGCACCGCCTGGTAAATCATTTGCCGGGGCACGGGATTGATTGCCGGCTCCCCTGGGGGAATCGATAGCCCAGGCTTGGTGACTGTTCCAACCCCCTCGCCAGCTCGAAAAAGGACTTCGCTTCCCTCGACCCAGCGCACGTCTGCAATTACTTCGGCACTAGCGGTGGCGTCGGGGTCATTGCTGGCAGTCTTGCGAACTGCTGCCATGGCTTTCTCGGCGCTTAACTCTGCACGGACGACTGTCAGCTTTGCTCTTTCTCCATCGGGAAGCGAAACCTCAACGGTCTTGCTTTTTTCTCCACCGGCTAGAAGTACGGTAGCCGCTTTGGCAGCCGCGGCGGCACAGGTTCCAGTACTGTAGCCCGAACGAGAAAGCATCACTATTTGCTCTGGCTAATTGCCTGAAAGACGCGCTGTTTAACCAGATTCACTAGTGCCTGATCAAATCCTAGGTGACCACCCAAGATCAGCTTGAGGCTGGGATGCTCCTTGGCTTTCGCCGACAGCAGCGCGGGAATGTCTTCCTTGAGGTGAACGCCAGCATGGAGAAAGTAGGGCAAAACCACCACCGTACCAACCTGGTCCGCGGCACAGCGGTCAATGACTTCTGCGAAGGTGGGTTTATTCAAGGACATGTGGCACACCTCGACACGCTGGAAGCAACCCTGACGTTGAAGGTGAGCGGCTACCTCATCTATATCGCGACTTGCTTCTGGCGATCGGCTGCCATGGCCCAACAACGCGACTGCGACCTGAGAAGCACGTTCGGAGATTTCGTTGCCTTTTCCAGATGAAGGCGAAGGAGGGGAAGAAAGTGAGGTAGAGGTAAAGCCGCAAAGAGCGTGGATGGCGGCAACGGCAAGAGGACTTCCTCCACGGCGGCCATCAAGGGTGACAAACGGGACACCGGTGCGCTGCAATTCCTCTTTTGCCTCGATGACATGAACGAACCCGACTGGAAAGCCGATAACCAGCGAAGGGCGCACTCCTTCCTCAAAGATAAGGCGGTTGAGTTCCAAAAGGGCGACCGGGGAATTACCGAAAACTACAATGGAGCCGTCGAGCAGTGGGCGCGCCTTGCGCATGGCAAAGAGCGAACGAGGAAGACCGGCACGGTTAGCCTCTTCGGCAATTTCGGGATCTGCGATGTAACAGTGAATGCGATCGGCATCAAAGGAGTAGCAGGCGCTGCGTAGACGGGAAAGCGATAATCCCGCCCGGATCATATTTGCATCGACGATCAGATGGCAGCCACGGCGAAGTGCCGCAACGCCCGAGGCAATAGCTTCTGGAGCAAAGCGCACTGCGCTGGCCAGTTCGAGATCTCCGGTGGTGTGGACCATCCGTCGAACGACTTCCCGTTCGCCATCGCCGAAGGCGGCATCAAAGGAGTAATTGGACAAAGCTGCGTCGATGATCTCGAAAGAACGCGCCTCAATTGCCGCACCAGACATTGGTGAAGCGAGGAGCGAATGAATGAGAGGCTGGGACAAGGGAAGATTCCTTTCTTTTGACCGTGTTCATAGCCGTGCCGCGCATGAGAGAGTTATTCTTTTAAATCTATGGCGCTCGGTTCCTGGCCAAACCAAGTCATTAGCGGCCGCGCACGTACCGCTTCGCCTATGCAGAGCAGGCCTGGCCCCGATTTTTCTGCCGCGCTCGCTAGACTTCCTACGTTATCAAGAGTGCTAACCAGTATCTGTTGGTGTGGGAAGGTCCCATCACAAATTAGCGCGATGGGGGTAGAAGGCGGCCGGCCAAATTCAATAAGTTTCTGGGCCACTACCGTACAGCAGGTCTTGCCCATGAGGAAGATCAGGGTGTCAGGACCCAACGCAATGCGTTTCCATTCATCGTCAGAAAGCGCAAGCCCGCTTTGTCGATGGGCCGAGTAGACGCCGAAAGAAGAAGCGTATTCGCGATCAGTAAGGGGAATTCCCGAGTAAGTGGGTACGGCAGAGATACAGCTAACGCCGGGAACAATCTCAAAGGCAATGCCCGCAGCCTTAATTGCGCGCGCCTCCTCGCCGCCACGGCCAAAAATCATGGGGTCGCCACCCTTAAGGCGAACTACCTGTTGGCCAAGTCGCGCGTGCTTGAGCAGCAAAGCGATAATTTCTTCTTGGTTTCGCTGAGCATATCCCTTGCGCTTGGCGACATTGATTAGCTCGGCGTGGGGAGGGCAAAGCTCCAAAAGTTCACTGTTGATAATTCCATCATGAAACACTACGTCGGCCAGGCGCAGGCACCGAGCACCCTTGACCGTAATGAGATCACTGTCGCCCGGACCAGCACCAACTAGGTATACCTTGCCAGGAGTCTGACCATTGTCACCAATGTTCGCTTTCGCTTGGGCCTGAGCAAGTAGCGTCTCTGCAATGGATTGGGCTTGCTCAGTTTCGCCTCGATGAAGAAGCTCGACTAGGCCAACGCGCACTAGCTTTTGCAAGAACTGCTTTCGACCATTGGGCGGCAGCGAAGCAATAGCCTGGCGGCGAAGAAGGCGGGCGAGTTCACAAAAAGCGGCATGACCGGCGTGGTACTGGTTCTCGACCTGGTCGCGAAGCCAGGAAGCGAAGGCGGGGCAGGCGCCGTCGGTGGAAAACGAAACCGAGAGCGAGCCACGGCGCAGTGTTGCCGGGAAAAGAAAATCACTATTGTCTGGCGCGTCTACCTGCTGGACCAGGACGCCCTGCTTTCGGGCCAGGCTGGCAATTCGGGAATTGGTTTCGGCGTCATTAGTGGCCACAATGACCAGGAAAAGATCGTCGCGAATATCTTCGTCGCGCACCTGGCGACAATGCAAATCAACGCCCTCAGGCCAGAAGTCGATTGGGAAAATCTCGGAAGCGATAATCTGTACCTGTGCGCCGTGGGCTACCAGAGTGCTTGCCTTGCGACCGGCAACCTTTCCACCCCCCACCACCAGGCAACGACGCCCAGACACATCAAGGTTTACTGGCAGGAGACGTTTCTCGCTGGTTTTATCGGCGATAGGGGTATTATCCGGAAGAGTAGAAAAAATCATTGGCCACAATCTATGCGTTTAGTCAGTTCTTTACTCTTTGAATGGCTAGAGAGTCAAGGGTTTGGGTCATTGGAAATAGAGAGCTAGTCTTATTAAAGCCATAGCGTGTGCCAAGATATTGGCCAAGTTGTTTGGTAGGACTAGCACTAGCATACGTACATAGTTTGCGCGCAAAAGAGATGGCATATATAGGCTAGCCATTTTGATTAGGTCGTCGAGCTCCAAAATAAAAGAATACAAGCGCTGGGAATCTGATTTCTTGCTTGATTGCTCTCGAAAAAGCGTCTATTTTAGTCCTTCTAGGTAAATAGTGTCTCGGAAAGCGAAGCGCGTTTAAGGTACTAAGCTTACAAAAATGGATTAAAACTCCCATGAAAAAGAATTTAAATAATTCGAAAAGAGTTTGTTGGTTTTACCGAGCGTGTGTTGTTTTAAGCCTTATAGGGTTGAGCCGTACAATATATATTCATGTGTTTGTCGATAGAAAACAAACAGATGGTCAAAAGATTTCGACTTCCATTGATCTTCGATACGAATCAATTAAGAAGCTTATACCTCCAGAAATCAAAGAGGTGGGGTATCTTTCCGAACAAGAAGAAATCTTGCCTTTTAATGATAAATATTATCTTCAGGCTAATTACGCACTAGCACCCAGGATTGTTGTTCCAATGAATGATCGCTCTTTGTATGTCTTGGTAGATTTCGAGCAGCCTATTTCGTTTGAAGATTTGCAAAGCAAATATAATCTTTCTCTTTTGAGCTCAACAAGGCCGAATTTTGGTTTGTTGCGTAAGGTGTCGAAATGAATATTGTGCTTGGAGTTATTGAGCTAGGGGGCGCTTTGCTGTTTGGTTTTGGAGTCATGCGACGGGTTTTTGAAACGACGTCTTCGAGTATTACTGTTAAAGCCCTTGGAGCATTACTCTCGTTGTTAATAGGCATTTCAGCTATTTCCGTCCTCTTTATTGCTTTTTGGTTTGCAGGGTTTAGTGTTTTGAATGCTTCCTGGTTTGCAAGTCTTGTTTTGATTGTTTTGGGAATATCTTTGTTTGCTGCTTCCGGGAGCAAATATTTGTTTCCTGAGGCTAAATGTTCATTCGTCGCTACAAGTTGGATTAAGCTTCTGTGGGTATCGGTGATTGGTGTTACTGTAATTATCGCAATTATTCTTGGTGTGAATACGCCAGACGGGGGGTGGGATTCTTGGATGATTTGGAATTTGCGAGCAAGGCTTATTTTCGGAGTATCTGCTGTTGTTGACGCATTTCCAGCGCAGATAGTGGGAACTCATCCGGATTACCCTCTAATGCTGCCTGGAATCAATAGTGTAATTTGGAGCGTACTTGGGGCGCCATCAACTATAAGTCCGCTAATAGTATCGATTTTATTGGGAATTTTGTGTGTGGGTATTCTGGTAGGTAGCCTTGCTGGCATATGCGGTTGGCCTAAAGCCATGATTGCTGGAATTATGTTGTTATGCACCCCCAAATTTGCTTTTATAATGACTTCGCAGGAAGCTGATCTAATGGTATCTGTTTTTTATCTCTCGGCAACCATATTTACATTTTTAGCTTTAGAGGCTCCGGAAACGAATCAGAAAATTTTATTTGTAATGTCAGGAGCCATACTTGCAGCGGCTGTTTGGACGAAGAATGATGGAATTTTATTTGCCATGGCGATGCCTATTTCTGTGTTTATTGTTAATAAAATGCCCATCAAACGACGTTTTTTGATTGCCAAGTGGTATTTTTTAGGAGCTTTGCCGATATTGATTTTAGTTATCTATTTCAAGCTTAAAATAGCTCCACAAAACGATCTTTTTATGGAGCCTCTGTCGATTAAGATCAGTCGCTCGATGGATTTGCAAAGACTAGGCATGGTGCTTTTAATTCTGCTAAGACGGATGTGTTATTTTCAAATGTGGGGCCTATTTTTAATTGCTGCGCCGTTTTTATGGTTGTATTTTGGCGGAAAAAAAAGCGAAAGATCGGCTGCTTACCCAATCTGGTTTTCGTTGAAAATCGCGTTGGTCGGCATAGTTGCGGTTTACATGCTTACTCCTCACGATTTGTCATGGCATATTACTCATTCTGCTGATAGGTTATTTTTTCAATACTGGCCAACTTTTCTTTTTTTGATATTTTTAAGCGTTCCGTACCAGTGTGACAACGCAGTTGCTAATCGGTATGACCGCAATTTTAGTCTGTTGCGCCAGAAATGAACGTGGTGCTGCTTCATATTATTTGCTCATTTGTCCTTATTAGTGTACATTACCGCCATCGCTATCTTTTTTGCATAGGGAAGCCTCTGATTACCAAAAAAAAGCTAATTATTTCAACGATAAGGTGTTCGTCATGATCAATTTCGTAAAATCTTGTAAATTAGGCTACTTGCCTCAAAAACGTCAAACCTCATCGAAACCTGGTACGTCGAGAGATGCACAAAAAAGTGGTGAAACCTCGTCAACGGTGATTCAGGAGGCGCAAAAATCTCGAAACATTTTAGACGAGCTGATGACTGACAAGCCTGAGTATGCGCGAGCCATTGCCGCCGAGCGTTTGCAAAATACCGAGCCATCTCCGCTAACAAAACCGGCCAAAATAAAGAAGTTTTTTTTTCAAAAAAAGATACGTAACGAACAATGCGCGGAAAAGCTAAAAAAACAAGTCCAAAATGCGAATTTGGTTTTGCAACACCGTGCTTTTTTGGCAGGAAAGAAATGGCACAACATTAAGGATGAGGTTGTTGCTCGATTAAAAGACGAATTTACTACCGATTTGAGCAATACCTCTTTTTCCCCTCATTTTCGTGATAAAAGAGATACGTTTGGCGTGAAAGAAAGTAGCTTAGTTCACCGTACAATAGACAATGTCATGGGAGGCAGTGAGCTGTATCACAATGAGGAGTACCGTTCAAAAGGCGCACGCTTTAAAGCATTTAAGAGAGGCGGTGAAGCCGAGCGTCTTCTCGATGCAACTCAAGTACGAACAATAGATGGTGATTTGTACGAGCTTATAAATACTCCAACTCAAGAGCAGAAAAATGATATAGAGCAGCAGAGTGGCGCGAGTATTAGCCCAAAAGGAGTTTTAGGCAGAAATTCAAAAGTAAAAGTTCGCTTTGCTCGACATCTCAATAGCGGCAATTACGTCGCGATAAAAAAATTCGAGACTTGTGCAGGTGATATCGTCGACGAGCTCAAGGGGTATAGGCTTACTAGTAAAATAGGATCGCAAAAACGGTTAATGCAATTTTACGGCGCAGCAATTCTGTCCGAAAAAGGCTACCTGTTTATGCCGATCATGAACAGAGGGGATGGTGTCGCAGCGGCAAAGCGCATCGCTCGGCTCAGAAACGTTTCCAGTGGGCAGGCACAGGCAAAACTACTTTTTACCGCAAAAGAATACGCCGGCGCTGTTGCCGACCTGCACGCCAAAGGACTCTATCATTATGATATTAAACCAAGCAACTTTCTTCACCATTGTCAGAAGAGCGGCCATGCGGCCGGTGAAACTGAGGAAGAAATCATTAAAATTACCGACTTCGAAGCACTGAGTAACAATCCTCTTAGATTTCGGGGTGGCACAGCAGCGTTTTTGCCTCCCGAAGTGTTGGACTTGTCCGGCTTTGTTTCCGGAGAGAATTATTCGGCAGAAAAGCACGATGCGTTTTCTCTCGGGCTGACCTTGCTCTACCTTAAACATGGGAGGTACGTCGATAATGCCTATACCGATCGTCTCTACCTATCGGACGGCAAGTCGATTAAGCTGAATAGTAGGAGTTACAGTCAAGGAAAGGGAACTGGCTGCTGGGGAATTCGCGATAAGGAATTATCTTTAAAGCGGTATCCGCTAAATACGCTAGACAATGTAATTGCTCATTTGCTTAATAGTGATGTTGAAAAACGCATTACCCCAACCAGTGCGTACAAGGCGCTTGATAAGCTATATTATGACATGCTTTCAAGGCAGACGGCATAGGAATAAATTATGCGACTGTGCAATTTGTTGCCATCAATGCGTCTAACCATATGCATGCGGAATCAAGAACACGCCTCCAATGAGCAAATGGAACAGTTTTCTCCCCTCCTTATTTCGATAAAAGACATACTGATGCAGTTGCTGCTTTTCAGTCACGGTAAACCTGTTGCTGGGCGCCAGTGCCATTGTGTTCGCGGGTACAGGTAATGGCACTATCCACAAGGATATCGAGAAGGCCATTCCTGCCTTTATTGCTCAGACGGTGGTGCCAATCATTCGCGCATCCAAAGTGGGAGACGGAGAAGTGAGGGATTGGAGCGCTTCGGCTTGCGGAACGGGCGTAAGGGACTAGAACCGTCAGCGCAATCTTCCATAGACCGGCTTCGCTGAAGCCCAAGATGCGAATGCCGAAAAGCAAAAAAGAGATTTGTCATTCATGATTCTTCGCTTATTTAACAAAAATCTATGCTATTAGTCGGACATTAAAGACTCTCTTCAGTCTAGAAAAGGATAACGTCATGATTGTCTCTGATAAAAACAGGAGAGTTTATCCTTCCAAAACATATAGTGCATCACCTACTGCAGAGGCAATGTCTCGCAAAAAAAGCATTCCCGTCGTCGCACGGCAGCCACACGTCTCGTCGGGAAGACACAATCATGCTGCACTCCAAGCAACATCGTCATACGCGAGTTCCATCCGCATCAAGGACGACAGGAAGCTAAAGGGACCGGCGACGATTTCCCAAAAGCAGATTTATGCAGCCTCCCAAAAGTCATCATATTCGAGTTCTATCTGTCCCAAGGATGACAAAAAGCTAAAAATAATTTCGCCAATGATTATGATCACTAAAATAAGTCCCGTAGCAGTCGTTCTGACCGGTGCTGCGCTGGCGGCGGCAGGCTATTGTTTAGCCAAAAATAACAAAGGAAATCCAGAACCAAGCATAGTACCGGAACCATCGCCACCCGGGAACGAAGAGCCACCAGCGCCGAGCGTGACACCACCAGCAAAACCAGCGCCGAGCGTATTACCGACAGCGCCAGTGCCGAGTGTATCACCACCAACAGCGCCAGTGCCGAGCGAATCAACATCAACAGCATCGAAACAATTTGTAGACTGGCTATTTGCACCACCTGAAAGGTAATAGCAATATTTGCCTATCTGTAAAGCAAACAAGAAAAAGCTATAGCTCAACAGGTCGGAATTTCACCGGCAAATTCCGACATTACTCCTCACGACAAAGAGTACTCACGGGGGGGTCAATATGAATCCTGTAGGTGATAAGCAGCAGTCTCGGCGAAATTGTGCATCTTTGTTAGGACAATCATCAGATCGATTTGTTTGCTTAAAGTCTTCCGATGTGCCTAAATACAGCTCCTACAGCTCTAAAAAGAATATGCAAGCCGAAGACAAATTAAAGCTTGCTAATATTGCTACTTCGGAAACAAAGGATTCTCACGACTTCAGCTCGACAGAGTTCTCGGCCCAAAAAGACAGAACCCAATCTAGAGCACGGATGGATAATCACGTTCGGTTATCTCGGGGGCACTTCAATCTGTGGAACTTCAAAAGGAATAGACCTAACACTATTTCATCTGAGATATCTAGCCAATCTGACACACGTAGCCAACGCACTCGTAATCTTCCTATTGTTAGGGGCTGGGGTATGGGCCCTTGTACTATCACCTGCATTGCAATGGCGGCTAATGTTGATTATAAAACGGCTAGAGACGAAGCTGCTCGACTTGTTGGTTTCCATGATCAAACGGGCCTTCATTTTTCAGATGCAGTTCCTGTTCTCTGTAGTCTTGGGGTTAAGGCAACTCTTGTTAGTCAAGTGAGAACTTGGGACCAAATTCCAAAATTGGCTATTGTAGCTATCAAATTTGACCGTGATGTCTATCACGCTATTGTTTTTCAACGCACTCGGAATGGACCTTTTATCTATGATTCTCATAATAAAAAACCAGTTCCTCCCAGCACGCGCTACGAGCTGAGCACCGAATATCCTAACATGATTATGATTTCGTAACGCTATCCCCGGCTCTGGATCAAACAGATCGCAAAACGAAGGGGAATTGAATGTCCATACGTCGCGCCATTTTTATAATAAATCCCAAGAGCAAGAGAGGCCAAGAATACCTTTCCCTGGTGAAAACGTGTATGTCAACACGCTAAGCCACCAACAAATAACCACCGACGGCGAATCAGCAGGTCGCACACCTGCCCATTTCAAAGTGGTACCCTGCGCTCTATCGGTGCTGGTTCCGTAAGGAATACGCAATGCCACTCCATTGTCCTTTTGGCCATAGTTCCGGCAACGCTTTCGTATTCTTTAAATTTTTTGTGAGGCCACAAAAGCCTGTCCCAAAGAAATAGCTCCGTCATTAGTGGGTATTGCTTGCCCCCAATATACCGCGAATCCCGCCTCTTCAAGCTTTCGGGAAACCATCCGAGTCAATCTAGTGTTTTGAAAACACCCCCCGGAAAGTACAATTTGCGGAATGTTTACCTGTTTAGCAATTTCGCAAGATAATTTGGCTAGCCAATTGTGAAATTTGGCGCTAATAACCGCAGCGGGAAAATTATCTGCGCTGTCTTGTATTATTTCACGAATCATTGGTTCCCAATCAATTATTATTGGAATTGTTTTGGTGTTTTCTAGGCAATGCCCCGGTAAATGCTTGGTGAGCTTGATAGACTTGGTGACAAGCATTGTATAGGTGTCGGTAGTATCCATATCTTCCGCCGCAAATTCCAATTCCATGGCTGCTTGTCCCTCGAATTGGTTTTTTTGTCGAATGCCAATAAGTGCCGAGACCGCGTCAAATAGCCTGCCCATGCTGCTGGTCAAGGGTGCACATATTTGATGGTTGAGAATTTGCAAAAGAGCAGGCAACTCGGAAGAGGAAAACTGCTTTTGTGCCCAATCAAAAAAACTCGGTTCCCAAATAGAATGGAGTAGACCCAGGGCTGAGCGTCGCGGTTCACGGATGGCCGCTTCTCCTCCGGGAAGAGGAAAAGGGCGCAAAGTTGCTGCCCGTTGGTATTCTCCCTGTTGGCAGACCAAAAATTCGCCGCCCCAAATGGTGTTGTCCGGACCTAGCCCGGTACCGTCCCAGGCCAAGCCTAAAACATTACCTGTTAATTGATGCTCGGCCATAACTGCGGCAACATGTGCTTGGTGGTGTGGGATCTGAATTAACGAGGCTTTATACTCTTGCGCTAATTGGAATCCTAGCTGTGTGGAGGTATAATCGGGATGAAGATCGCAAGCAATTATTTGGGGGGAAACTTGATAAAAACTGGTAATATCGATAACTGTTTTTTTCAGTAACGCAGCGCCTTGCGCACTTTCTAAATCACCTAAATGTTGGCTTATTACTATTTGCTTTTCTAAAGTCAAAGCCACGGTGTTTTTTTGTTGTCCTCCTAAGGCCAAAATAGAAGGTCCCGAATAAGGAAAGGGTAATGGCAAAGGGGCAAACCCGCGAGCCCGACGTTGTAACTCCCACCCTTTAGGCCCTACTTTAATAATCGAATCATCAACCGGCCTAACAATTGGCCGGTCATGGACTAGAAACAAATCAGCAATTGTTCCCAGTCTTTCCAATGCCTCGCTATTATCAATGCACATCGGTTCTTGCGAAATATTTCCGCTAGTACAAACCACTGGTTGTGCCAATTCCTTCATCAGGAGATGATGCAAGGGGGTGTAAGGAAGCATGGCCCCTAATTGGGGATTTGCTGGCGAAACTGATGGAGCTAGGGGAGCGCTGAGTCTTTTTCTTATTAGAACAATAGGTGATTGAGTAGAGATAAGAGCACTTTCTTCCTGGGCGTTGGTGATACAGCACTCTCGCACCGCGTCTAGGGAAGGAAAAAGAACTGCAAAAGGTTTTGCTTCCCGATTTTTGCGTGTCCGTAATTGTTTAACTGCTTTTTCGCAAGTGGCAACGACTAGTAACTGAAATCCTCCTAATCCTTTTAGCGCTATTATATTGGATACACGCAGGGCGCTTACTGCTTTTAATAATGCTTGCTGGTTTTTTGCCAGAATAGTCCCGTCGGGTTCAATTAGTTGAAGCGATGGTCCACATTGAGGGCAGGCAATTGGTTGAGCGTGAAATCTACGATCTAATGGATTTTGGTATTCCTTCTGGCAATGAGGACAAAGAGCAAAACCCTGCATCGACGTTCGCGCACGGTCGTAGGGAAGATTGTTAATAATTGAATACCGCGGACCGCAGTGAGTACAATTGGTAAAAGGGTAACCGAATCGGTATTCTTTGGAATCAAAAATCTCTGTTTGACATTCTAGGCAGGTGCCCAAATCTGCAGGAATAGAAGGACGAACAAGTGCATTAGAATCGCTGGAATGAATTAAAAACTCTGATCTATTTTTTAAAGGTGGAAGGTCTTCGATGGTTAAACTATTGATGGTAGATTGTGGAGGGTGACTGCTAGAGATTAGGGAGATAAAGGCTTCGAGCTGATCGGCATTGCCTTCTGCTTCAATGCGAATGCCATCTCCTCGGTTCAGCACAAAGCCGGAAAGGCGGTTTTCTCTAGCAATGCGGTAGATGAATGGCCGAAACCCCACTCCTTGAACGACTCCGCGGATGGTGATTCCTAAGCGGCGAATAATCATTTTTTGCTAAAAACGAACTCGTTCGGCGCGAGAAGCAGCTAATTGTAGCTCATCAATCCATACTTCTCCGCATAAAGCGGTGGCCAACTCCTCGGCGGTATGTCGTACGTTAAGGGAAAGGCGCTGTCTTCCTAGACCCATCAAACACCCGGGACAGTTGGTAAGAAGCAAGGGCTCGTCTAAGGCCATTTCTTCAACCACCTGGGACAAAGCAGAAGTTTTGCGCTGGAGCATGGCGCTAGAGATATCTGGGCGGCTCATTGCCATGGTTCCCGCTTCCGAACAGCAATGAGGTATTCGATTTAGCTGGTAACCTCCGATAGTATGAAAGATTTCCGCCGCTTTTCCATCTAACGAATCGTGACAGGGAGCATGATACAAACAACTTTTCTTACCCTCAACTCGCATGCCCTTGTCAAACGCAAAGCGTGACAAGTCGGTCACCTCACAGCCAAATATTTTTCCAGCATCTAAATCGCCCAATGCCTCGCGGCAAGTTCCGCAGGTAACAATGCAACGTTCGAAATCTAAATAGCTAAACATTTCTCGTATTTGAGAAAAAACAATCATGTTTCTCAATACTATTCGACTATGTGCTTCCTGACGAGCATTAACAATCGCTGGATAACCGCAGCATAAAAATGGAGGAGGAAGAATTACTCGTAATCCCAGTTTCAAAAGTACTTGAATGGCTGCTAAAGAAACTCGCGAAAAGAAACGCTCCGAGGCGCATCCTGGGAAATAGAATACTGTGCCCGTGGCATTGGTGGGTGGTTCTAAAACCAGTGCCTGATCAAGTTCGCTGGGCAAGTATTCGCGCATTCCTCGTGAATGCAGTGGTGGAAGGGAAGAGCTGAGCATTCTCAGGGGATAAAGCTCGGCTAATGTTTTTACTCTTTGAAGAGGCGCGACTAGGCGCGAGCTTACTCTCTGAGCATGTATTCCTACTTTTGCCAGAGCGCGAAAGCTTCCATTAAAAGTCGGTGAACGACTTCCTAAATAATGCAGCGATGCTTGGGTAGCCAAGGCAGTATGCTTAAACTTGCGGGAAGCCAGTATTTGTCGCTCTAATACCGAAACCTCGCCAGTATCGATATTCACAGGGCAAGGTTTTTGGCATTTATGACATATAGTGCAATGGTCGGCAACGTCTTCTAAACGCTTTAGCAACTTGAAACTACTAGAACGCTCGCGTTGTGCGTCATATAATAACGCCTCAATTAGTGAGCCAATAGCCAGATTTTTGTTGCGTGGGTGATAAAAAAGATTTTTCCCGGGGTGAAATACGCAGCAATCGGGTTTGCAGCGGCCGCAACGAACGCAATGAGCAATTTTGGTAGCTAGTTCTTCCAAAGAACCGTGTTGTAAAATGCGCGCTTCCAACTCCAACAAATTAAATGACGGCGTAAATAATTTGTCGAGAGTAGATCCCGCACGCAATTTACCGGGATTCATGATTCCTTGAGGATCTACCAATTGCCGATACGTATCTAATTCAGCAATTCGCTCTGGCTCAAGATATTTAAGCTTGGTAACACCAATTCCGTGTTCTCCGCTAACTACTCCTCCCAATTCCATGACCTTGGCCATTACTTGATCGACCAATTGATCCGCTCGTTCCATCATGGCGCGATCATTGGATAATATGGGAATATTAACATGTACATTGCCATCGCCGGCGTGCATGTGAGTTGCTAGCACTAACAATCGAGTACGAGTTTCTTTCCACGCTTTTTCCAGTGCTTCGGTTACTAATGGATAACCACGCAAAAGCTCGTAAAGCTCACGACGCAGTTTTCGCAGAATTACTAGCGACCGTAATTCTTGGTGGTTGGCGTGGTTTTCCAAATTCACCAAAGCTTGTTTGCACAATGCAGTAGCCGCGGGAATTTTTTCGGTCAGCCATTCAGGATCTTCTTGGGGAGCGATACTGCGTAATGATTGTATTGCGCTTTGCAAGAAACTGATTTGATTAATACGTTCTTCTGCAATATTAATTTCGTCTACAAATCGGGTAAAAGGCTCCAGTTGATTTAACGGCAAAACAACGTCTTCATTCAACTTGAAAGCATTGGTTCTTAGGGCTATGGCTCCAAATTTTTTCCGATCCTGCCAAAAACGTTTAGCGTCGGCCGCATCTTTGGCTACGAACATTTCGGTGTTCTTGTGGGATTCTAAAAGAGAGCGCATAGTGCACAGACCACGTTGAACTTCTTCGGGAGTGTGCCCTACCAAGTCAATCAGCAATACTGCTTTCGGTGTTTCGCCGCGGGTAGCCTTCACTCGGTACTGAATAGCCTCTACATATTGCTCGTCGAAATGCTCTAGCGCTCGCAGTGCTTCCTGGCCGTTATTGGGAAAAGCGGCAGAAATTTCTAAAATAACTTGACTTGCTTCTTCCATGTCAGGGCCAAAGAATTCCAGACAGAGGGTAGTTTCGTGTTCGTAGGCGGCGTGCAATACAAATACGGCCGAAGTAATTACCCCATCTGTTCCTTCTTTTTGTAATCCGGGAAGACCACCCAGTGCTTTGTTGGTTATGTCTTTCCATAAGCCGTTTTTGCGCAATTGATTGCCATAAATTTCTACTACGTTAACCAATGAGCCAGAGTCATTATGGATTTCAAAACGGAGCTGGTCTTCGGGCAATATCTTACGCAACGAATGACCAATTCGGCGAACGGTCCATAATTGTCCCGAAGGCATGGCTACTCGCCAAGATAGCAGGTTGTCAACCGCAGTGCCCCAGAGAACGCAGGTCTTTCCACCGGCATTTTCGGCAATGTTTCCGCCAATTGTGCTTGCCCAGGCACTAGTAGGATCGGTGGCAAAAACCAAAGATTTTTCGCCCGCAAATTCCATGGCCTGCTCGGTAATAACTCCTGCCTCCAGAGCAAGAACCGGGGATTTTCTTGGTCCGTTATGCGCATGAGGGAATTCACATACTTCAATTCCTCTAATGCGATTAAGCTTTTCGGTATTTATAATGACACAGTCTGCTTCCAGAGGAACTGCTCCTCCAGTCAATCCAGTGCCTCCCCCGCGCGGAATTGCTTTAAAGGAAAGCTCTGATATTGCCACCAACAGTGGGGCAACCTGGATTTCTTCGGTGGGAAAAACTACCGCAATAGGCAGATGCAAACGCCAGTCAGTAGCATCGGTTGCATGGCTAACCAATGTAAAAGGATCAAAACAAACGTTTTCGCGACCAATAATTGCTCCCAGAGTTTTGCGTATACGTTGACGCACTTCTGGCGCCGACTCGATTTCGTCGCGAAAATTTTGTAATAGTCGCCGACAGTTTTGAAGCAAATCTAATACCGTCTTGTTGCCATCAGAACGCTGCGCTATGCTATCCAAGTCGCTAGACATGGTTCGAAAAAGCCGTTTTCGGCGACGGGCAGAATCTAAAATTTCTTGATATATAAAGGGGTTGCGCTGATGGAGTAACAGCTCGCCCAAAAAGCGCATTAAGAGTTTTCTTGATCGGCCGGTGACACTTCGGTCGCGCAACTCTTCAATCTGGTTGGCTAATTCAGGCGATATCACCTGGAGCAAAACTTGGCGATCTTCCGCGGAGGTATAATTATAAGGAATTTCTCTTAAGATATTAGCATTCACAATTGCATATGTATCCTCCAAAAATTTTCTAGCGTCCAGAACAATTTTGGAAGAGAGGGAGGAGTTAGTAATTTGTGGGAAAACCATGATTCTGCAATGTGTTACCGAGCAATAAGGCTTTCATCCCCCTAAATGCGAACTACTATCGCCGATGCCGATATTAGATCCGGTTCAGATAGTGCAAGACAAATAAAAAGTTCCCCGCCGAGCCGTGTGAACAGCGTCCATTGAACCCTGTTAAAACAGGTGGGAGATTCGCTAACGGCCGTAGGCTTCCTTCTCGCCTATCGCTAAGCGAGGGCTTGCGCATGGTCGCTGGTGAGCGAAAACCCCTTAATGGACGGTCTCGGTTCGAATATCGGCTGTCCATCACGAGAGCGGCAGGGAATCCCTAAAACTCGTAAGAATTTTTGAAAAGAGCCGGTAGCAAGTTTAAGTGTAGCTTCTATTGTGAGAGAGTCAAGGCTCTCTTCGATATATTGAGATATGCGTGCAAAAATAATAAAAGTCAGCAAATGGGTTCGCCACTAGAGGCGCAACTAGTGTATGGTGTCGCGTTATGTCTTGCACCGTACGCGATATTGAACCCGAAGAGCAGTATCAAGAAGTCACCCGTGGAGCAGTTGACATTCAAGTGGCCGCGGAGTTGAAAGCCAAACTGCAAAAAGCGCATCAAACCGGAACACCGCTGGTAGTAAAGGCAGGGTTCGATCCCACTGCTCCCGATATACACCTGGGACACACGGTGCTTCTTTTTCGCATGAAGCGCTTTCAAGATTTTGGGCACCGGGTGGTTTTTCTTATTGGCGATTTCACGGGGATGATTGGCGACCCTACAGGGAAAAGTGTAACTCGACCTCCTTTGACTAGCGAGCAGGTGCAGGCCAATGCCGAAACCTACAAAAAGCAAGTCTTTCAAATTCTTGATCCGGAAAAGACCGATGTGCGGCTGAATAGCGAATGGTTAGGCAAAATGAACAGCTCCGACCTTATTCGCTTGGCGGCTCATTACCCGGTAGCCCGGATGTTGGAACGAGATGACTTTAAAAAACGTTTTCGGGAAGGTCGCTCAATTGCTATTCACGAATTTCTGTATCCCTTATTGCAGGGTTATGACTCAGTGGCCTTGCGGGCCGATGTCGAGCTAGGTGGCTCGGACCAGCTATTTAACTTGCTAGTGGGGCGAGAGCTGATGCGTGACTATCAATTGGCTCCTCAAGTGGTGATCACTGGACCGGTTCTTGAGGGAATCGATGCTAAGGTAGTGAATGGGGCTTTGGTAGGCGATAAGATGTCTAAGTCATTAGGTAATTACATAGGGGTATGCGAGTCGGCAGAGAGCATGTATGGGAAGCTAATGTCCATCTGTGACGACTTGATGTGGCGGTATTACCAGCTTTTGTCTTCTTTGGGAACGCGCGAAATTCGGGCTCTTCAGAAGGCGGTGGCTGATGGCTCTCAACACCCCAAAGAAGTGAAAATGCGGTTTGCTAAGGAAATGGTGGCTCGCTTTCATTCATCAAGCGAGGCAGAGCACGCCGCTAGTGAATTCGAAAGGGTGCACGCGCGCAGAGAGTTGCCCGAACAGATGGAGGAAAAGGTTTTTTCACTGGTTGGCGACCATTCGGTAGGTCTATTGAAATTGATGAGTGAAACTGGTCTGGCTTCTTCTAATGGCGAGGCGCGAAGATTGGTGACCCAAGGTGGGGTTGCTCTAAACGGTCAGAGGGTGGATGATCCTCGGGCGACTTTGACAGCAGGTGACTATTTACTTCGAGTGGGGAAACGGCGGTTTCTCAGAGTTAGAGTGGTTTCGTAAAGAGATTTTGTCCAGTCGCGAAAATTGACCGCGTAAAATTGACCGAATAAAAAGAGAATCCTAAGTTTTTTGGTCCAAATTGCAGGAAACACGGTCACTGTCTGTCTGCTACCACAGCTATGGACGTTGTTTGGTTTTTGGAGACTGCAAGACAGTCCTCTCGTTAAATAATTTCTGCAAAGCTAGTATTTGGAGGCACCGGATAAATGGCAAAGCAAAAGACGCTTTCCCGTCCCGAAAAGAGAGTGTTGTCTCATCAGGCAGTGAAACGTAATCGGCGTTCCAGCTCGAAGTCTAAACGAGCAAAAGTAGTCTCTAGCGCAAACCATGGCTATTTTCGCGACATTATTGCGGTTTTTTTGTTTGTCGCATCAATCGGCGCTTTTCTTGCTTTGGTTAGTTACCATCGGGTCGAGGCTAGTTCCGCAAAAATCGACAACCTAATTGGCCCGGTGGGCCACGGGGTAGCGTCCTATTTGTTAGGCATGCTGGGAGTGTGCGGATACCTGGTTCCTCTTGCTTTTCTCTATACCTCTTTGGCTTTGTTTGTTCGAGGTAGAGCCAAGCGCAGGGGTAGGCAAGTTATTGGATTGATAGGTCTGACTTTATCAGGAACTGTTTTGGCCTATCTGTTTTTAGGCAATAACAGCGGTCTAGAGTATCCGCCGGGAGGCGCAGTAGGGGCGGCTCTGGGCGAGTCTCTACGCTCAGTTCTATTCACTCTTGGGGCGGTATTGGTGATGCTGGCAGTGGCTGCAGGCGCACTCATAATCGCTACCGATTCTGCTTTCTCTAGATTGTGCGTGGCGATAGGTAGTTGGACAGCGCATAGTGCTGTTTCTCTAGGAGCGTTTTCATTAGAAACATCCAGGCAGCAAATCGATGCATTCCGCCAACGTCGTATTCGGCGCCAAAAAGAAAAAGCAGAAGAAGATGCACTATTTGCTCAGTCTCTTGCCGATGCTGAGGAAGCCGAGTATTGCGACGAGGAAGAAAATGAACCTCGAAAGTCTACAAAAAAAACCAAGAGTCCCAAGGTTGCTGGCGTATCTTTCCTAGAAGACGATGAAGAACAGGAGCGCGTGGCGGAAGAGGCTGCTCGGCTTGCTCGGGAAGCGGAACAATCGCGAATTAGAAAAATCGCACAAGAAAAGGAGCGGGAAGCCGCACTGCGCCTGGCCAAAAAGGTTCGTAAAACTCCGGTGCAAGATCCTGCTTGGGTAGTAGATGAAGAAGCTACTGCGGGTGTAGACAGTGCGCATTCATCGGCAATTTCGGTGACTGGGCAGACTAAGAGCATTCCACCGCCAGTTATTGCTATTCCCACCTATTCGGAAGTACGGCGGGAGATGACGCGTACCTCTGGCGACTGCACCGAAGCAGACGCTAGAGCGATGACTGTCGAACCAGCAAGCCAGTCTTTTGGAAAAGGCGAGGGAACAGGCAGGGCAGATGAAAAGCTAGACGCCGCAGGGCTTCCGCTGATTGTGGAACCGAAGGCTCTTCCCAAGCCTTCAGGGCAGGAAAAACGCGATCCCTTTGCTTTCGAGCAATCTGCAAATTTCACGCTTCCCCCGGTTTCATTGCTGCAATCGGTGGAAAATAAAAAACGGGTTTTAGACAAAAATACGTTTTTTACAACCGCGGAAAAGCTTCGCGAGAAACTAGCTTCTTTTGGAATTGACGGAATAGTTAAAGAAATAAGACCTGGTCCAGTGGTGACAATGTATGAATTTGAACCGGCGCCAGGAATAAAAATATCAAAAATTGCTAATTTGGCTGACGATTTAGCCATGGCTATGGAAGCCTTTAAAGTGCGTATTGTCGCACCTATTCCCGGTAAGGGAGTGGTAGGAATTGAAGTACCAAATAGGAACCGGGAAACGGTTTCATTTAGAGACATTATCGAGCAAGATTCTTTTTCGCAATCTCCTTCAAAAATAACGATGGCGATTGGGAAAAATATTGAAGGAATGCCATTTATTACTGATTTGGCAAAAATGCCGCACTTATTAATTGCTGGTACAACTGGTTCGGGAAAATCGGTAAGTGTTAATGCAATGATTATGAGTATTCTTTTCAAGTCTACGCCCGAAGAAGTACGCATGATCATGGTTGATCCCAAAGTGACCGAACTTTCCATTTATGAAGGTATTCCCCATCTTTTGCTGCCAGTAGTAACCGATGCCAAGAAAGCGGCTTTAGCCTTGCGGTGGGGGGTTGAAGAGATGGAACGACGCTATCAATTGTTGGCTGAGGCGGGAGTGCGCAATTTAGGTGGATACAATAAATGGGTAGAAATGCAGACTGCTAATCGGGCTAAAGAAAAGGCTGCTCTGGCAATTGCTTCGTCCCCTGATGCAATTAATGGAAACGGCCAAAATGAGCTAGATGGTGAATCATTAAAAAAACTTCCCTTTATTGTTATTATTATTGACGAAGTTGCCGATTTAATGATGGTGGCATCAAAAGAGGTAGAAACCTATGTTGCAAGGCTTGCGCAAATGGCGCGGGCTGCCGGAATTCATTTAATGATTGCCACTCAGCGACCTTCCACTGACGTAATCACCGGGGTGATTAAAGCTAATTTCCCGGCGCGAATTAGTTTTCAGCTACGTTCTAAACCCGATTCTATGACCATTTTGGGTACGGTGGGAGCAGAGGCGCTGCTCGGTATGGGCGATATGTTGATTCTGCCTCCTACCTCGGCTCATTTAGAAAGAGTACATGGCGCTTTTGTTTCAGACGACGAAATTCAAAAAGTAGTGACCCATTTGAAGGCTCAAGGAAAACCAGTATATGACGAATCGATTTTGCGCCCACGAGAAGAAGAGGAGGGCGAAAATCATTCCTCAGGCCAAGAGCAATATAACGACGAAATGTATGATCAGTGCTTAGCATTAGTAAGCGAGATGACCCAAATTTCGGTCTCAATGCTGCAACGTCGATTAAGACTTGGTTATAACCGAGCTGCGCGCATTATCGAACGAATGGAGCGAGAAGGGATAGTAGGGCCAGCCAATGGGTCCAAGCCGCGAGAGGTATTGATTCGCCCCATCGGCCAGACCCACCGCGAGCTGAATTTTTAGCGGCTATGCCTGCGCGAAAATGCATGGCTTTTTTGAAGGAATAACACATGATACTATTAGAGCAGTTTGAAACTCATCCGGCTGCCGATCTTTTTCCAATGATTCCCGAGGCAGATTTAGAGCGGCTAGCAGTGGATATAAAGCAAAATGGTTTGCTTCGACCGATTACCATGTATCAAGGAAAGGTTCTTGATGGCCGCAACCGGTTATTGGCATGCAACCGTTCAGGGACCGAATACCGCTTCGAGCAGTTCGAAGATTTAGGCCACCTATCTCCTACTGCCTGGGTGCTGAGCCAAAATTTGTATCGTCGCCATCTCAATTTATCGGAAAGTCAGCGTGCGCTAATTGCCGCTAGCGCCAAGGAATTGCTGGAAGCCGAAGCGGCTGAACGTAAAGAGAATCCTTCTCCCGATGAGCGCGCTATGCCGGCTAGGGAACAGGCAGCCAAGGCAGCGGGAATTTCGATGCGCACTGTAGAGAACGCTGAAGAAATTCGGAAAAGGGCCGTTCCCGAACTGATAGATGCCATTCAGCAAGGAAAAACCTCCATGCGGGCGGCCTCCTATTTGGTAGATGAGCCAGAAGACCGGCAAAAGGAATTGGTGGCGGCAGGGACCAAAGCTATTCAAGAGGCAGTTAGAGAGAAAAAAAAGTCTTTATTGGGAGAAAATGAGCGCGAAAGATTATTGGCTTTAGCTCAGGGGAGGGAACCTGAGCCTAATTATGATCCTAAGCGGGTAAGGCAGTTTATCAAAAGGGCTATTGATATTTCCAAACTCCCTGACGCTCATAATGCTCATTCGTTATTAATACATGCAGTGCAATGCTTGTTGGCAGAAGGTAAAGAAGAAGACCTGAACAAAGAATATGAAAACAAATGGGTGCAGGTCGATAAGCCAGAATTATGCGCGCTGTGAACTCGTGTTTATAGCGGTCCTAAATCCCCCTAGCCCCCTTTATCAAACTTTATCAAAGGGGGAATCTTTATGCGGCAAATAAATTCTCCCTTTATTAAAGTGGGCCAGGGATTTGTTTGTTATCGAGCGCCTTTGCGAGTCCGGACGTCAAATATAACCGCTGCTGCTAAGACTAGCCCTCTAACCATGTATTGCGACGAAATATCTATGCCCAATAAATTCATCCCACTGGTAAGTGACATGTAAACAAGCGCTCCAATAAGTGAGCCGGTGACTTTGCCAACCCCGCCTGCTGCGGACACGCCGCCAATGTATGCGGCGGCAATGGTGTCCATCTCAAATAATGTACCGGCAATTGTGGTTGCCGATTTCAATCGTGACGCATATAAAATTCCCGATAGAGCCGAAAGAAATCCCATGGAGGCAAAAACTACGTAGGTTATCTTTTTTATACTGATTCCGCTTAGTTCGGCTGCTTCGGAGTTTCCACCTACCGCAAAAATGTGCCGACCAAGTACTGTTTGCGTAGCTATGAAATCAAAAACTAAGACTACAAGTAGCACTATTACCAAGGTCCAAGAAAGGCCTCTATATCCGGAAAGCACCCATGTGACCCCAAACATCATTGCCGAAACAAACGCCAGCTTTAGGCCAAATACCTTGGAGGGCAGCACCTCGAAATTGTATGCTCTTTTTTTCTTTCGATTGCTTATATCTCGATACAAAAACCAAGCGATTGCCAGTATTCCCGTAAGAAGAGTAAGTTTATGTGTTTCAGGTAAAATTGGAATTCTCGCCAATAAATCAGGTACATAATCGTTTCCAATGGCATTGAAGGTTTTATTGGGAATGATAATAGTTCCGGTATCCAAAGTAATTCGAAGCAGGGCTCCCCGATATATTAGCCAACCAGCTAATGTTGCTACAAAAGCTGGCACCCCCAAGTTAACTACCAAGAATGCAGTGCAAGTTCCGGCAAGCGCTCCCAGCGTCAGAACCAGCGGAATGGTTAGGTAAACCGATAGATCCCAAGAGACCATGGATATTGCGGCAACTGCTCCCAGAAATCCTGCTAAGAAACCTACTGACAAATCAATGTGGCGTATTACCATAACTAGGGTCATGCCGACTGCTAGAATCGCAATATACCCAGTCTGGTTCATTAGGTTGGAAACATTTCTAGAAGAGATAAATGTTCCATCGGTTAAAATAGAAAAAACTATAACAATTATAAATAGTGCGATAAACATGCCGTACTCTCGGATGTTTTGCCGCAATACTTTTTTTAGGTCCTGAACAAACATGACTTGGCTCCTTAAGCAGTGGCAAGTTCCATGATTTTTTCTTGCGTCGCGTCGGTAATAAATAATTCCCCGGTAAGTTTTCCGGACGAAATTACATATACTCGGTCGCTCATACCTAAGACCTCGGGTAATTCCGACGATATCATGATTATGCTCATTCCATTCTCGACCAATTTATTCATTAGCAGGTAGATTTCGTGTTTGGCTCCAACGTCAATTCCCCGTGTAGGTTCGTCCAAAATTAGCACGCTAGGCTTCACATACAGCCATTTGGCGATTGATACTTTTTGCTGATTTCCTCCGCTAAGATTTCCCACTATTTGGTCCACGCTGGGTGTTTTTATATTAAGCGCCGAACTGTATTCACTGGCGACTTTTACCTCAGCATTGGCATCAATCGTGCCATGGCTGGCAATGGTATTTAGGTTGGCCAGAACAATATTTTGCTTAATATCTTGCATCAAAATTAAGCCATTGCCTTTTCTGTCTTCACTGGCGTAGGCGAGACCAGCTTCAATAGCTTCACTGGGATGCTCGAAACGCATTTCTTTGCCGTGAATAATTAAACTTCCAGATAGTTTATAATCATCGGGATTTCCGAATATACTTCTGGCTAGCTCAGTGCGTCCGGAGCCCATTAATCCGGCCAGGCCAACGATTTCACCTTTTTTTATATGGAAAGATATGTCATTTAGAATGTCTTTTTTCTTATCAGGATCATGAACATGCCAGTTTTTTGTTTCCAACACTATTTCCCCAGAACGCTGGTGACTTCTTGGGGGATATATGTTGTCTATTTCGCGCCCTACCATGTTTTTGATAAGTACGCTTTCGGTAATTTTTACTTTTTTTGCGTCCAGCGTGCTAATGGTTTGCCCGTCTCGAAGCACGGTCACCATATCAGCTATTTTCAGCACTTCTTTGAGCTTATGCGAAATCAAAATGCAGGTCACGCCATTGCGGCGAAGACCGAAAATAAGATTGATTAGATTCTCGCTGTCGTTGTCATTCAGAGCGGCGGTGGGCTCGTCTAGTATTAACAGCTTCACGTTTCTGCTAAGCGCTTTTGCGATTTCGACCAGTTGCTGTTGTCCCACCCCCAGTTCCTTTACCTTTTCTTCTGGATTTACCCGCAATTTGACTTTATCAAGCATTTCGCTAGCTTTTTTTATAGTCTCGTTCCAGTTAACGCAGATTCCGTGCACGCCTTTACGGTTTTCGTGCCCGAGAAAAATATTTTCGTATACGGTCATTTCTGGAACAAGAGCCAGCTCTTGATGAATAATCGCAATTCCAGCTTTTTCACTATCGGCTGCATTGAGAAATCGCTGTTCCTGATTATCCAAAATAATATCTCCGGAATAGTTGCCATAAGGGTACATTCCACTCAATATTTTCATAAGGGTGGATTTACCAGCGCCATTTTCGCCAACTAAACAATGAATTTCTTGCTGGGCAACTTTGAAACACACATTGTTTAGAGCTTTTACTCCAGGAAAAGTTTTGGTGATGTTTTTCATTTCTAAAATAATCGGATTCATGGCTCGAACTCCATGGATATACTTATAGCCTCACCCTAACCCTCTCCACAGGGAGAGGGATTGCTGCGTCATGCAATGCAAATATGATTATTTGCCCGAAGCTTATAATCTTTTGAAATAACTACCTTTTAGATAACCGCTATCGATAAGTTCTTTTTTTAAGTTGGATTTGTCGACAGTGATAACCGGGGATTGAATGGCTGGCACGTTAATACTGCCGTTAAAAAAAGCTCCCTTGGCTTTAGGAATTTTATTTTTTAGCAATGCAACCGCGGCATTAATGGCGCCATCAACCAGCATACGTACATCTTTGAAGACAGTCATCGACTGTTTTCCATCAATGATATACTGAACCGATGCCTTTTCCGCGTCCTGACCAGTAATGAAGAATTTCTTAATTTCTTTATCGGTTGCAAAAGCATCGGCAATAGCGCGAGCAGTACCATCATTTGGAGCACAAATATAAACCGTACCTTTCATTGATGCCTTTGCAGTGGTTAAATCCGCTTCGGCTTTGCTTTTGGCGTCATTAAACGCCCAATTAGTGGTGACCTGGCCAATTATTTTTGCAGTTTCAGTGCGAGAGAGTTTTGCTTTTTTGGAGAGAGACACTGCAGCGCTGGAATTACGCACCACAAAAGTACCGTCGGCAATTTTGGGCTGCAAAATGCTCCAAGCTCCTTCAAAGAAAATAAACGAATTGTTATCCGAGGCCGCTCCGGCATAAAGGTACAAATTATTGCCCTTGCCTTGAGCGTTTTTAACTAGGTATTCACCCCATGCCACTCCTACTGCGAAGCTATCAAAGGTAACGTAGTAGTCCACTGCACTAGTGCCCCTAATTAGCCGATCATAAGAAATGATTTTTACTCCGCTGCGACGTGCTTCGTCAGCGGCTGCGGCTGCCGCCGCGGCATCATGCGGACAAATAATGATTATTTTCGCACCCTTGGTAATTAGTGATTCCACATTGGCCATTTCCTTGCCGGAATCACCCTGGCTAAACAAAATTTCTACTCCAACGCCAGCTGCCTTAAAAGCCGCTTGAAAACGAGTCTGGTCTTGAATCCACCTGGGCTCGTCTTTGGTGGGAAGAATTACGCCAACATCTAGTCGCGCTGCATAGGAAGTTCCTGGTAATATAGAACCCATTATAAGCAACAAAAGCGCAGACCAAAGAATGTGTTTCATACACTTCTCCTTAGGCGAGAGTAACTTTAACTACTGTACATATCCTCCCTCTAACCCACTGAATCTACATCAGGAAAGATTCCGCGAAATTCTGCACTTCCACCAAGCCAACTCGTCGATCGGTGGCGGGTAGCACATATGGCCCAAGGCAAGGGGGTAAAAGTCCAGACGCCTAAAAATTCATTCTAAAGGCGAACTTGCTACGTTTTGATATACATTTTCCGCGCTATGGAAGCCGTCTTTTATTACTGTCGAACCTAAATGTTCCTTGGTTACTAGAATGGGTTCCAGCCTTACGTAAGGAACTTCGGTCACTCCGTCATCTATGGTGGCGTCGGTAGTGATTGGTTCTCCCTTAGCGAGCATTACTGCAAAACCTGCCGCTTTTAATGCCAGCCTTTCTATGGGTTTGTAAATAGTAGCATATTGCGAGCCCTCGGCTATTCGCTGGCAGGCTGCCAAGTCGGCGTCTTGGCCGACCACTTTTACTCGCTCTATTAGCCGATTTTCCAAAAGTATGTTAATTGCAACTTCTGCTAGCATGTCATTGCTGGCAATAATTGCATCGATTTCACGGTCAGATGAAATAATAGCTTCTAAATCTGATTTGACTTTCGCGCTTTCCCATTGTTTTGGCCAAATTTCGGCAACTATTTTTATTTTTCCAGATCTAACCAATGGATCGACAACTTTGTGCACTCCACGGTTGATCATAAGAGCATTGTTATCGCTGCGAGGCCCGTTTACCAGAATGTAGCGTCCCGAGGGTACCGCCCGAAGTATTGCGCTGGCCATCAAAACACCAACTTTTTTATTGTCGAATGAGACGTATAAATCGGATCGGGCTCTTCGTAATAGTCGATCGTAGCTAATAACTGGAATTCCTTTTTTTCTCACTTGGCCAATTACTTCAGCCAATTGATCAGCGTTATTGGGTACTACCACCAGAACATCTATTCCCATCTGCATGAGGTGCTTGATTTGTTTTTCTTGTTTGCGAGCATCCTGGTCCGCAGTTTTCACGACCAGATCTGCCCCCAGTTTTTTTACCGAGAGGCTAAACGCTTCGATATCGCGCTTCCATCGCTCCACCACTAGCGAGTCCATGGAGAATCCGACAATTGGCCTTTTGCCTGGTAATTTATTGTGCTTTTTACATCCAACTAGCATGGTAATTAGCAGAAAGGTGATTGCAAACGCTAATAAGTGTTTAGGATTTTTCATAGGTAGTCTCGATCGTATCAACTGTATTAACTGTATCAACCGTAGCAGTAACCTCGGTTTCCATTGCTTCACACGAAAATGCAGTGGGGGTAAGACCGGTTACTTTCTTAAACAGTCGCGAGAAATAGTTGGGGTCAGGGTATCCGCAAGAAATGCTTACCTGTTTAATGCTCGCACCCGGTTTTGATAGAAGCTCCTTGGCTTTTTCAATTCTAAATTCAATAAGATAATCAGAAAATCCTTTCTTCATTTCCTCGCAAAATAACCTTGATAGTCGGTTGGGAGAAAGACCTACTGAATAGGCGGCTGTTTCCAGGCTAATTTGATTGCCGTAGTTTTCTTTAATGAAAGCGACCGCACGGGAAATGGTCGGGGACCAATGCGGAGTTCGTTTCATAGCACCAATAAGCGCAGCAAAACGAGCTTGTACTGCCAAATCAAAAGCCGGTCGGTTACCTACGGTTCTTAGATCTTCGAAATCCATCATCGAGTACGCATCAGCTTTTTCTAACCATTCTCTACGCACAAGAAGTCTATATGCCGAGCTAAATAAGGAAATAATTCGATATCGTTCAGCTAGAGGAATGGGTGATATGTCGCCAAGTGCTCGCACTATACGCTCCAAAAAGAGCCTTGCGCGCTCTGGTGCTCCTGCTGATAATCCTTCTAAGAATGATTCATCGTCTTCAAATGGTTTGTCTTCAGAGATGCGTGGTATGGTGGAATTTGTTTCATCTTTACTTCCTAACAAGTCAGCCATTGCCTCGGACCAGGAGGCGCTTATTTTGGCTAGTGGTTTTGGTTTGCCAAAACCAAGTTTTAAGTATCCACTAGTTAGCTCATTGGCATAGGCCAAAGTAATAATCTCTTGTAATGTTTGTACTGCATTTGGCGCGCTTGCGGATTCTCTTAACTGCATAAATAAAAGCGCATGATTCGCCACCAAAGGTCCCACTAAGATGGTGGTTTTGTATCGTACTGTATTGCGAAATCGATTGTGGAGGGCATGGGTTTCTAAATCAGGCTCGGTAGTACCGGGCGTAGGTAAAAAAGCGGCGACTGCTGTCAATGCATAGGGAGCACTAATTCCCAGAACGGTGCGGTATACGGTTAAATCAGCACCAAAATGCTCGCCCAGCATTATTCCGTGGAGAAACGCTGCTTCCACGAATCTGCGCATGCTTTCTTCTCGTTCTTGGTGTTCGATTTCCTTACTTGCCAACTCTCCGCGGTGGTCGATGGTCAGCGCTGCCTCTCGAAGTGACTGCGCAAGCTGGTCTCTAGAAATAGGTTTAAGCAGATAATCAGAAACCCCCAACTCTACCGCTTCCCGGGCAATATCGAATCGTTCGTAGGCGGTTATTAGCACGAAGGCTGAGGCAAAACCGCGCTTGCGAATTTCGCGAATGGCGTCAAGCCCCGATATTCCCGGCATTTTTACGTCCATCAGCACAATATCTGGTTTGAGAGTAGCCGCTTTTTCAATTGCATCTCGTCCTGAAAACGCGCTGCCCACGATTTCAAATTCAGAGCTTAGGTTGCGCCTAACCATAAGCGATATTCCTTCAATCACCGGAAGTTCGTCGTCAGCAACCAAAATTCGTTTCATTCTCGACCCCGCTAACCGGCAAATGAATCCATATCGAAGTACCAAGCCCGGGAAGGCTTTCAATTTCCACGCGCCCTTTTTCGGCAGTAACTAGCGAAACTCGACGAATTACATTGCGCAAACCGATGCCTCCTTCGTGAAAGTCATCTTCCATTTGGTCTTCGCAAAACGCTCGCTTTATCTCTTCGCCATTCATGCCATCACCAGAATCCTCCACTGATAACACTATTTCATCGTTCAAAAGCCGCGCTGCAATACGTACTACTCCTCCATCTTCGCGATTTTTTAATCCATGGGTAATGGCGTTTTCAACCAAAGGTTGTAATAAAAGAGCGGGGGTTTCTACTGTAAGGGCATAGTCTTCAGCGAATATTTCGAATCGATAGCGTGTGCCAAAACGTTGTTGTAACAGCCAAATATAGCGCTTCACGCATTCTATTTCATCACTTACTTTTACTAACCGCGAAGGGGGCTTTAATACGTAACGAATAAAGGCAGCTAGGTTTTCTAAAAAATCAGCGGTTTTTTCTGAGTTTTCAAAAAGGGCTAGCTGCATTCCTGCCGACAAGGTATTGAACAGAAAGTGAGGGTTAATTTGCGTTTGCAAAGCTAAAAGCTCAGCATTCTTGAGTTTGTGGCTCATGTCGAGAACGCGCATGCGTTCTTCCATTAGTCTCTTTTCTACTTCCGATTTTGATTTGAGTTCCTCAAAAGAATGACGAATACTTTCCTGCATCCGGGAAAAAGCTGCCGCGGTAGTTCCGATTTCATCACCAGTTTCCGGTAAAAGCAGTACATGCTGGTATTCTCCCCTTCCAACTGCGCGAGCAGCTTCGGCCAGTCGAGATAAAGGGTCGGTTAGTTTGTAGGAAAACCGCACCAACAACATAAGCCCCATTAAGGTTGCTGCTAGTACTAATACCGCATTGGAGGCGATAACCGCGCTAATCTGTGAATTGAATTCCGTAAATCCTTTCAGCGAATCGGCAACCGATATTTCTTCTATGCGTGTAATTAAAAAACGAGCAAGTTCGGCCGATCGTTTCGCGTTTTCATATCTTTCAGTATACCGTTTAACATCACGTCCTCTTTTGGCCATAACGCTCGCTTCGGCGTCCTCAATAAATCTATCGATAACGCCTGCAAGGTCTTTTTGTAAAAGAAGCGAAGGATCATTTCTTATTTCGCGATTTAATTTTCTGGTTTCTTCAGAAAGTTTGGTAGAGTAGCGAATATAATCTCTTAACGAGTCAGAATTCTTGTGAGTAAGGTATTCGGCCAAACCAATTTCAGTTTGATGCAAAGTGTTACGAATTTTTTCCATTAACAAATTATTTCGGAAAAGAATCTCTACACTTTTGGCGAGCTCTAACGAGGTTAAACCAGTATAAAAAGTTGCGGAAGCAATGATAAAAAGAACTAGCGCTGAATTGGCAATAATCTTGGTACGTACAGTACTTAGAATCACCGGGCAACTCCTTGCGCATTGCCCTGAGGAGTTCTCACATAGAAACCAGCCTCTGCTGGTTCTATAACTGATAAGCCTTCTTTTAGGCGAGAAAATGCTTTTATAGCTTCTTTTCCAATGCGTCGGGAATCGCGAACAATACTGAACGAAACCACGCCTTTTTCTATATAGCGCTTGATCTCGGGGGTTTCATCGGAACCTACTATCATGATCTTGCCCACCAAATTGAGGTCAATAATTACCTGAGCAGCGCTGACCGTATCGTGGGAGTTGGAGCAGATTAGAACATTGATAGAGGGGGAAAAGCGGAGCATTTCCAGGACGGCTTCTTCTCCGGAAAGAATTCCTGGCTTAACATTAGCGGCAGCTACAATAGACGCTCCGGGAGCAGCCTTTATTGCCGCAGACACTCCTTTATAAATTGGCTCATTTTGGAGGGCTTCGGGGGCCTTTAACCCATCTGATTTCGTTGAGGAAACAATAAGGCCAATGCGCGCTGAGCTGCCTTGTTGCTCAACTATTCTTTTTCCTGCCTCGAATCCCCGTCCGAAGGACCCAGAGCCTATGAAGTTAGGCGGCCTGCTGACTGGCCGGTCGGTTCCCACCGATATGATAACCACGCCATTGGCCATTCCGCGGAAGCGGCCTAAAAAAGATTCAGGAATATTCTTTAAAGGTGGAGCAAGCTCGCTCTGGTAAGCTTTGATTTTTTCCAAGTCGGTATCTCGGGAAGTATATATAATGAGACCGTCTAATTTTGCTTTTAGGGCGATTTCGAGGTAACGCTCAGCCTCCGCCGGGGAGAAGCTCGGGTAGCGGAAAACTTGAATTGCAACTTCGGAAGCGCTTGCCTGGTGGCTAATGCCTTCCAGAAAAGCGCGGAAGAATGAGTCGTTGGTGTCAGGAATAACTACTGCTAAATGGAAGCGAGCAGTACGGATAGATGCTTTGTCGCGAAGCACGCCACTGGATAGGGCTTTGCGTACAAGATTAATTAGCCGGGCGTTCATAAGAGTAGCGCCCAGGAAGGCAATGCCAAAAACAAGTGCGAGCACCCATGCCGCTTTTTTCATGGTCAGAGGTTATGTCTGAACGCGAAGCAGTTTACCACTACATAAAGATACAGTAATATATATTGATAGCGTTAACTCGACCCGAATTACTGACAATCATTTTTCGGCAAGCAATCCCAAAAATACGATAATTGCTCTGAATAATATAGGCTCAGCCCAAATTACTAGTAATTGTTTTTACGGCAGCGGCCAGTTTCTAGTGGTCGCGCCAACTATCCGCTTCGTGCTCGCCCCAACTTGTAAACCCTTCCCGTAATGACAATTATCCCTTCTTGCTGGCCTTTGCTCAAAGGGGGACACAGTGCACAGTTATAGCGGGAAATCGAACGACTTTGACGCGCGTATTCATGTTTCATGCAAGCGAGTACGCTCCAGGCATCGAGGACTGGCCGTGTCTTACGTTCTCTTGATAGGGAACCTGGCGCTGGCGTCGGCGCCACCGGAGCTGGCGGACGACGATCAAAAGTCGAAAGCGGGTTCTAAAGAAGCACGACCAGACGTCTCGCCTGCTCGTTTCGACCAAAATCTTGGTGTTAAGGGATGGAACATTCCCTTTCCATCATTCGGCGATAGTCTTTTGCAGGATGTAGGCGGCTTTCGAACAGCGTTGGCCAATCTGGGCATTGGCTTTCTCGCCTATAGCCTTCCCCAAATAGCTACCAACTTGCTGAACACGCCCCGCCAAACTAATGGTTCTCAGGTATATTGGGGGCAGCAGTTTAGCGCCTTTATTGGGACAATGGTCTACCTAACGGTGGATGCCGAGCATTATGGTGTTCCTGGCGGCCAGTTGCAGCTTTCCTGGCAGTTTACCTTTTCTTCGTGGCAATTCTTCATTCCCGATACTGCGTCACTCAATCGCCTTGCCTATTACCAAAGTCTGTTCGACAAAAAGATCGAACTCCTAGTAGGGTACATGACCAACGATACGGTTTTCGTGGGCGCATTTCTGGGCAGCAACCTCGCGAGTCCCTTCGGTCCCGCGTCGTCAATTCCCGTTGAGCTGGGATTGGCTTCGCCGCCCGCGGTGGCTCCCTCGGCAAATATCAAGCTCAACCTGGGGCATTTCTACAATGTATTCGCTGTCCAGCGCAGCCTGCCGCCGATGGGTGACCCATTTGTTACCAATGACCAACTGAATCCTACCGGGTTTAGGTTCACAGTGGATCGCTCCAAGGTGCTTCTAGTCGACGAAGCTGGCTATAAGCGTCTGGCGGCTCCCAATGTTCCCTATTGCTGGATAAGGCTTGGCGCGCTTTATAATACCTCTCCGTACACTGATTTCTCTCAGCCGAATGAAACCGTAACCAATTTCGGCGCCTATGTGTTGGTGGACCGGCAAGTTTTGCAGCTCGATTCTTCGTCACCGGATACCGCTTATCGTGGTCTCTATTTGGGTGGCTCCGCAGAGTATGGGTCGCCCAAAGCGAACGTGATTTCACAATATTACGAGGCGCGTGCCTACATTCTTGCTCCATTTCGTTCCCGACCGAAGGATCAGATCGGGCTGGTTTACATCCATCAGGTTTTCAGCCATTACCTCAGAGATTCGCTCAATAGGGAGTCAAGCTCCACTAACAGGTTTGCTCAATCGTCGAGCAATACAATAACGCCGTCCTACACGGGCAATGTTATTCCGGGGCTCTATGCGACTGTCGCGCTTTCTTATACCGACAATCCAAGTTTCGTTTTTGTTAAGGGCGAAGGACACGCTCTAACCTTCTTAGCCAGTCTTTTTATCGCGCTTTAGGACGCCATCGAGCCTACATGCTCTACAGAAGAGAACATCAGAATGCTTAAGAAGCTCAGGTCGTATGAAAACCGACTGCTGCTCATTCTTGCCCTGAGTTTTGGGTTCGCTTTTTATGATCGCAATGCGGTTGGCTTTCTCGCGCAATACATTGTCCGCGATCTCCAGCTAAGCAACACTCAGCTTGGAATGCTGGGATCTATCCTGTCGCTTAGCTGGGCGGTCTCAGCTTTCGTGGTCGGCCGGTGGTCCGATGTTGCCGGGGTACGTAAACCGTTCCTGATTGCCAGCTTGATAGTCTTTTCCATCTGCTCGTTTCTTTCGGGCATGTCTACCTCGTTTTATACGTTGCTTGCATCACGGCTGATTATGGGAATTGCTGAAGGGCCGCTAATGCCTATTTGTCAGGCTATTATTATTGCCGAATCAACGTCGGGGCGCCGAGGACTTAATGTGGGGATCGTGCAGATTGGCCCCCCACTTCTTGGGGCTGCCATTGCGCCGATTGTGCTGGTGCCACTTGCCGAATGGTTCGATTGGCGGGTGGCATTCTTTGTTGCTGGCATTCCCGGAATACTTTGCGCCCTAGCGGTCGGGCGTTGGGTTCGTGAACCACTGGCTGCGCCGGCATTAGAAAGGCGAGCCGTTAGCCGTGCAATCAAGGGATGGGCATCTGTTTTGTTTAGAGAACGCAACGTATGGCTTTGTACTGGAATAGCCTGCCTGATGATTTCATGGTTGATGCTGCAACAGAGTTTTCTGCCGATATTTCTAACCACTATTCGTAATCTTACTGGTCAGCAGATGAGCCAGGTTATGAGTGTGACGGGAATCTGTGCCATGATTTCCGGCTTTCTAGGAGCAACAATTTCTGATCGTATTGGTCGCAAGCCGGTGACTGCTGGCGCTTGCCTTATAAGCGTGTTGGCGCCGCTTTCAGGTCTATATTTTTATGGTCCGGTGGCAGCTCTGGCTGCACTAATGTTCATTGGTTGGCTTGGAACGGCAGCCGTAGCGCAGTTCTTGGCCATTATTCCAGGTGAAACCTTGCCTGGGCGCTACGTAGCGACTGCTATAGGAATGATCGTCGCCATCAGCGAGGTGGTAGGGGGATTCGGTGCTCCGCTGGTTGGTGGCTGGGCGGCAGATCAGACTACGCTGGCCGCGCCGCTAAAACTAGCAGCCGCCAGTGCACTCGGCGCGACCATACTCGCGTTCTTCCTTAAAGAAACCGCGCCCGTCAAGGTTGGTGTTGCCTCTATCAACGTTGTTGAGCAGGACTGATGGTCGGAAGCTCGACAATGAACCTGGAACCTTGCCCTAGCTCGCTCTCCACCTGTATTTGCCCTCCATGCGCTTCGACAAGGTTGCGACTGATATAAAGACCAAGTCCCAATCCCCCATACTTTTTTGCGGAAACGCCGCGAACGAAGCGGTCAAATATTTGTTTCTGTTGGTTTGGGGAAATGCCCATTCCGTGATCTTGAACTACCAATCGGGCTACTTCTTTTCGCTGGCTAATCTCAATCTCTATCGGCTTGCCAGGACCAAACTTCATCGCATTGGAAAGCAGATTCACGATAACTTGCTCGAGCCGCGATGGGTCCCACTGCCCGTAAACTGGCTGTGCCTTAAGCGAAACCGAGCAGCGGTTTTGAGCTAGGTCGTGTTCAAACTGAGCGAGTATATTGCGAACGAGCGCCGATAGCTCCACCTCTTGGTACTCCAAGGGCAACGACCTTCGCTCGATGCGGCTCATTTCGAGTAGCTCCTCGATGAGTCGCGTCAATCGCTGACCTTGACGTTCCGCTAAATTGACCATTCTTGTTACCAGCTCCTGGTCGTTCGGTCGGGTGGAGGGTGCTTTCTTCAAATTATTAAGCGTGAGCATGAGCGTGGTCATAGGTGTTCTTAGCTCGTGCGATGCGACTGAGAGAAACTCATCACGCAGGCGAACAGCGGACTTGGTTTCGAAGTGAAGGCGGGCGTTTTCTATGGCAATGGCGGCACGGTGCGCAACTTCTCGCGCCAATGCGAAATCTTCTTGACTGTAACGCGAAGCAGTTCCCGAACACAGAGTAAGGACCCCGAATACAGAATTGCGGGCCACCAGCGGTACTGCCATGATACTCCGAGATCCCAACGCTTTAACCAACTCGAAATGCTCCTGATTTACACACGTCTCACGAAGGTAAGAGTCATTTATCGACGGCATATAAAGCGGCTGTCCTGATCGTAAACATCGCGACGCAGGATGGGGCGAATCTCTTTCCGGCGGATAACGCTGCCGTAATTGCTCGAAAGCTGCTTGTTGGGCGGGATCAGCATGATATCCTGTGCGGCGGAAGTGATCTCCTTCTACAAGGTCGATTGTCGACCAATCGGCCAGGGACTCAATACATAGGTTGGCAAGACGCTTGAGTGTTTCGTCATAATCAAGAGACTCCATGAGAAGGGCGCTGGTTCTCGCTAGGAAAGCGGAACGGAGCCCTGCTGCCTCGGAATTGGCGCGCGCCTGGCGTTCTTTTGAAAGCAGAGAGGCATTCTCTATGGATATTGCGGCTTGCGAGCCCAGCAGTGAGAGAACAGTTATTCTGTCTGCGGTGAAGGCGTTCGGAATTAGATTGTTCTCCAAATATACTAATCCCAACAATTTGGATTGTCGCAAAATTGGAAGGCAGAGCACTGATCGAGGCTTCTTATGCAAAATGTATGGGTCGGCACTGAATTCCCCCGCCGAAACCGAAGCATCGCCAAGAAGTACTGGCTCGCCTTTGGTCGCCGCATGACGAACGAGCGATACTGGCAGAAGTGAGGACCGCTCGAACGGCCAAGCTGGCAAGATGCGGGCTGCAATTTTGCCGCTGTCAAGACTCGCTTCTGCTTCGATGGAGAATGCGCAATTTCGAGCAAGGATAAGGTAACCTTTTTGTGCCCCCGCCTGTTCGAGAATCACTTGTAGCAAGGACTCTATTAATCGCTCACTTAGAATTTCCTTAGAGATGGTCTGCGAGGCCTTGATTACCGAAATGAGGTCCAGATGCTCGACTGGTACGGTAACGCTGGGGGTTGCTGTTGGGTGCTCGAAAAGGTGCGCGTGTTGTTGCTCGATTTGCATGACTTTCGCGTGGGCACCCCAGCGCAGGTACCGATCATGGGCCTCGGCGATATAGGTATTGGCAAAGGCAGCCAATCCACGTGAGCGATAGAATTGGGAGGCCAGCTCGTAGGCGAGCGCCTCGTAATGGACAAAGCCGTAATCCCGCGCTGATTTTATGGCTTGCTCGTAGAGACGAATCGCGTCGAACTCGCGATTTTCAATGCGAGCAAGCTCTGCTGAGGAGAGCGCATAGCGATTGAGAAAATTCTCGGGACAGTGCTGGGCCCATAATTTGAGCTTCTCCAAATGAAGGCTGAAGAGCTTCAGATAATTCTCTTTGTCATTGGGGGAGGCTTCAGGGTAGAGGCTAGCAATGGCCAGTGCGTAAAATAAGGAATAGTCTACTATGTGCGGTGTTCCTGCGACGGCAGCAAGCACTTTTTCTGCATCTCTCGCGCTCTTTAACCCTTGGTTAGGATTTCCGAAGATAACAGCCAGCATTATTTTGAGAATATGGAATTCGGCGATTTCATAGTTAGCACCAATTTGTTCTAATCCTAAAAGGTATTTGTTTTCATTAAATACGTCATTCTCCAGGGAAGCTGGCCCAAGGGTTATTCCCTTAAGACGCGCTATGAACTGTTGCTCAAGTTGAATACCCCTAGCGGAGCCGGCGTCATTATACGCCTTGGCTATTGTTGCTGCCTCCCGACAGACATCGAGCGTATCGTCGAGCGGAGCGCCGGTTTCCAAATAACGCCAAGCTTTATGGAAGCTACTAGCTGCTACATAGAACATTTCGCCCATTTCGCGCGCTATATCAGATGCTTTATCGAGGACTGGTAAACTAAATGAAACATGCTTCCACCAATGAAGAATGGCCCCATGAACCATAAGGAGTACGCTTTTCGATCGAGCCTTCTCGAATTTTTCGGCAAGCTGTAGCGATATTATCGAAAAATCGCGGCCAGACATAATTTCGCCGTTAGATATTTCGAAGATGGCGAAGAAAGCGTAGCCCAGCGTGGAGTCAGCGGTGTTCCCATATTTTAGCGAGATATCCACCAACTTAAAAACTACCAGTGGAAACACCGGCGATGAAAAGTAGGAGTTCGCTATGAGTTCAGCGAGCAGTTCCAGGGTAGCTTGAGCCCAAGAGTCGGTCGCATGGGGAAGATTTACCAGATCCAAGATACGCTTGCCCTGTAGCTCGTCGCGTATTTCTCGATGCCTGTCTTCAATGGCTTGCCGGATATCATGGTCATTTTGCGGAAAAACAATGCCACTAAGTCGTAGGGCCTCCAGACCTGCAACAACGGCAAAGCCAAAATTTCCTCGGAGCTGATAGAGCCGCATACGAAGACGAAAGACTAGAGCGCGGTTGGCATCGCAGCGGGAGTTGGAAAGAATTTGCTCCAGCAGTGCCTCGCAGTTGGCTTCGTGTCCAGACAAATACTCGCATTCGGCGCGCTCCAGACTCAGCGCCAGGCTTTCCTCATAGCGTGAGATCCAAGCATTGGGCGGAAGAAGCGAAACTGCCTGCTCGAAGTAATTGCTTGCCGATCCATAGGCGATCAGCGTCTTCGCCTTTTTTCCCGCCATATAATTGAGCTTAAAGAGGTCCTCTCGCTCATTAGTATCTTCTAGAAGCCCGCTACCGTGGTTAAGCTGGTCGACTATTTCGAATACCCGTTTATTCAGTTCGTGCTCGGGTGTGCTGGACCGAAGCAGTCGTCCGATTCGCAGATGCACCGCCGTGCGTTGGTTTTCATGAATCAGCAAGTATGCCGCTTGCTGAATTCGATCGTGCGAAAACTTATAGTTGCCGTTGGTGAGCAGCAACATTCCCTCGCGGGCTAGCTCTCGTAATGCTTGCCGAATCGCCTCAGTCGATTGCTCGCTGATGAGGGCTATGGTTTCAATGGTGGAAGAATTGCCAACGCAGGAGGCGAGTTTCAGAATTTCTTGGTTGGCACTGCTTAATCGACGAAGCTTAGTAATCATAAGCTCGACAATGTCATCAGTGTAACTTTTTAAAACAATCTTTTCGAAGTCCCACTGCCAACTTGCGGTATCGGGATTGTGCGTGATGAGTTGTTCTTCGTAAAACGCTCTAAGCAATTGGACTACAAAGAATGGGTTGCCTGCTGTCTTATCGTAAACGAGCCGCGCCAATGGCTCGGCTTCTTTTTCCGAACGAAGAACTGAGTCGGCAACCATTCGCGTCAGGTGTTCGAGGGAAAGCGGGCCTAGCGCAATTTCGGATACGGTTATGCCAGCTTGGCGCAACTCTTCGCTGCTTAGGCGAAGGCAGTGGGTGGGACCGACCGCGGTGTCCCGAAACGCTCCAATCACATAGAGGTAGTTGCTTTTTGCCGAGAGGATAAGGTGCGAAAGGAGCAGAAGGCTCGGAACGTCGACCCACTGCATATCGTCCAAAAAGAACACCACGGGATGTGCTTTTTGGGCGAATACCCCTACAAGATCTTGAAATACCTCGAAGAAGCGGTTCTTGGTCTCTGCAGGGGGCAGTTCTGGAACTGGAGGCTGTTTTCCAATGATTTGCTCGATTTGAGGGATAGCGTCGATAATTACCTGTCCGTTTACACCGACAGCCTTTTGGATGGTGCTCTTCCAGAAAGCAAAGCGCTCCTCGGACTCTGCTAGTATTTCGAGCACAACGCTCCCGAATCCTTGGGTGATAGTCGAGTAGGGAATGCTTCGATGGTACTGGTCGAATTTTCCACTGAAGAAAAAGCCGCGCCTGTGAACCAAAGGTTTCCAAAGCTCATTGATAAGCGAGGACTTGCCAATGCCCGGTTCACCCGATATCAGAACCAATTCGGGAATACCGGAAGAGACCACGCGCTCGAAGCCTTCCAGGAGCATTGCAGCCTCTGTCTCCCGGCCATACAGCTTTTCGGGAACCGAAAAACGAGGTGCTAAATCGCTTTCACCTACTGGAAAGAAATCGCAACGGTACTCCTTGATCCATTGCGCGAGGCATCTATTTAGATCAACTCGCAACCCATGCGCACTTTGGTAGCGCTCCTCTGCCAACTTGGCAAGAAGTTTGGTTACAATGAGTGAGACTACCTCAGGCACTTGCGGATTGACTGATGAAACGGACGGAGCGGAACGGGCAATATGGCAATGAATCCATTCTAGCGGATCCATTGCATCGAAAGGAAGACGCCCAGTTAGCATCTGATAGAAAATCACGCCTACCGCATAGAGGTCGGAGCGGCTGTCCACGGTACGATTCATGCGTCCAGTTTGCTCTGGCGATAAGTAGGGGAGAACACCTTCGATGAGCTTGGGCGGTTGAGCAACTTGCCTACCGGAAGGAATTTGGGTGGCAAATCCCAATCCCGCCAGCTTCGTTTCTAGAGTATTAAGATCGACCAAGATGTTTTGTGGATTAATGTTTTTGTGAATTACATTCTTTAAATGAATATTGGTGACCGCGTAAGCAATGTGAATTGCCAGTTTTAGAAATCGATCCAAAGTCATCGGAGCGTTTAGAAGACGAGCCAGCGGCTGACCGCCAAAATTTTCGAAAACAAGAAAAGGAGTTGCTCCCGAAGATTGGAAGGTAAGAGGCTTGATCGTCGATGGCAGGGCAAGCGTGCTTCCAATTTCGTATTCATTTCGCAGCGCGTGCAAGTCGCGCGGGTGGAAACCCGGAGGAAGCCTTTTGAGTAACACAAGCTGATGATCTTCGGCGCGGGTAGCTCGGTATAAACCCACACCTTCCTCTTGCCCAATAAGCTCGATGATATGGTATTCCAAAGTACTCACCGCTCGAACTTAAAACACATAGCTACGCGCTTCACTTCCCAGCATATGCGTCATTCTGTTGTTATATTTTTTTGGTTGTAGGAAATTGCAAATGAGTTGATGTGTATGGATAGTCAACAGGGTGATCAAGACCAGTTTGCTGTGTACTGGTTTGCCTGTGCAGGTGCGAGATGAGGCGCGATAATGGCGAATGAGGGGCAAAATCGCACTGTGGTGATGGTAATCGACGACGACCCTGATATTCGGGAATCCATTTCCATGTCTATCGAAATGCAGGGGTATCTTCCCTTGGTTACAGCTAACGGTGTGGATGCGCTCACCTTGCTTCGAAAAGGGGCGCGTCCCTGTCTTATTCTTCTCGATATCATGATGCCGGAAATGAATGGTGAAGAGTTTAGGAAAGAACAATTAAGCGATCCCGCTCTCGCACTTATACCTGTTGTCGTAATTACCGGAGCCGGAATAGGGTTTGACAGGACACTTTTTTCGGAAATTGATGTGCTGAAAAAGCCTTTCACGTACGACGCGCTCATGGCTAAAATAGGAAGCTTTGCCGGTCGATCTAGTAATCGTCAAAAATTTTAATCGCCAAATAAATGCGCCCAGAACAACCGATATATCTGAGCGCTAAGAAACCTACTACGCACTAAAACCCATAGACTGATTTAACAACCGTTGCGGTTGCACGTAGGACGCTTGGGCGATGTAGTGGCATATTAGGGTAGTAGAATTCGTGGCTAACGGATTGTCCCCCAATCCCCACGACTCTAAGCATGGGGAGGTGATTGACGGACTCTGGCACTTTGGCTATTGGATTTCCATTCAATAGTAGACGTGCAAGCCTGGTTAGTTCTCCAAAGGTATTTGGCAGTGCTTGAAGTCTGTTGTCACAGGCTATTAAGGTGGTAAGCTGGGACAGGTTTCCAATGGTTTCCGGAAAAATGGTAATATAGTTATTGGCTATTTCCAAAACCCTAAGCTTATTTAGGTTTCCAATTGTATCGGGTAGTTGTTTTAACGAGCTGCGGTTTATGCATAAGCTTTCCAGGTTAACCAAATTTTCAATAAAATTCGGAAGTTCAAATAGCCGGTTACAGCTTAGCTCCAGTTTTTTAAGTTCGGTCATGTTTGCGAGGGTGTCTGGTATTTCTTCTATCAAATTGTTGGACAAGTCTAGGCGCTTAACTTGTGTTAGGTAGCCAATTGATTTAGGGATGGTTCGTAAGGAGAGGTCGTTCAAATCTAGCTTATCACTTTTCTTATCAAAGGCTTTTAAAATTATGGTTTTCGCTTTACGTTTACGCTCCCCTTTTGCTGTACCGCTTTTTATCCATGCATTGAGTTCTTGTTTCAATTGTCTTCTTAGAGGAGGATCGCGGCGCGGTTGTCTGGCTGTGGTAACGTCGGGAGAAAAGCAGCAATATAAGAAAGATGTTTTGCTACGTTTTTTATTACTAGGTTGGGTTGCAGTTGCCTGTTGCGAAGAACTGGCGACGGCGGCGGTATCTTGACGTGACAGATTGCACAGTTGATCGTGGTCTGGATTGCCAATGTATAGCGGCGAAGGCAACTTTGGCGGACTTTTTGTCGAATAAGACGAATAAGACGAAGAAGCCCCTAGGTCAAGCTGAATTTCATCTGATTCTTCCGAAGAAAAACTAGATTGAATCTCGGGGCGCTTAGATGGGCGGCGGTAGTCAGAGAAGTTAGTAGCTGACTTAGGGCTATGTTTTTCAAGGTTTAATGAGTAAGTGGGGTTCCGTATGTCCGATATGCCTAGCATAAAACTTGTTCGCTCCTAGTTCGCCGTAATTGGCTTTTCTTATATTTAACATTCTAGGGGCTAATTGCTAGGCAATTCTCGGATTCGAGTGCGGCCAAATAAGGATACGTCAATGAAATTCATTGTTTCGAGTTTAGTCCCGAGTCACTAGTCGGTTCTCGTAGCCAGATTTGAGTGCGGCCAAATAAGGAAATGCCGATAAAGCGTCTCACTTCGAGTTTGGTTCCGTTTTCTTTCAAAGTTATTTGGCAACGATATGTTTTTCCGTTGCTTGGATCAAGTATATAGCCGCCGGACCATTTTTCGCCGTCTTGCTTCAAGTCGCGAATAATGGTCATTTCTAAAAGAGGTTTGTTTTTTAGGTTGCCTTCGCATTTTCTGCAAACAGGATTAGGCGGCGCATTGGGCTGCAATATTTTTTCTATTTTTGCATAAAGAAGACCATTTTTTTCCCAGATTTGAATAATTGATTGAGGTTTTTTAGTGCGCTCGTCTATGGTTTTCCAGCGGCCCGTCGGGGAGAGACTTGGTGATGCCATCGCGGAAAATGAAAACAAAATCGTTGAAATAAAAGCTAACCATATACGAATCATCTTTGTTCTCGTGTTGTATGACTTGGATGGAAACATTGCTTTTCCTTCTTTAAAATTTATAAAATTATAAGATAGCTATCAAATCGATGCAACACGTTTCTGTCATTTTTGCTCGACATCTTCAGAAGCTACCAAAACTGGGAGACTGAAAAAAGAAGGGCATGTTTCACAAATGCTATTTGCTTGGTGTCATAAGCTTAGCAAGTTCAGAATAGATTTCCATAAGTTCCTGGTCGTGTCTAATAAAAATATTTACTGCTTCATCGCCATATTTTTTTCTGATTTCTTTTAAACTAGCTACTTCTATTTGCGCGGCACGCATGTCCTTGAAGAATTTTTCGCTTTGAGCTTGTTCTTCTGGTAGCAATGACTCTTTGAGCTCTTTCAAATCAACATTGTTGGTTTGTAGAATCAATTTGGCAGAAATAATAGAAAACGCCAAGTCATCCAAGATTTGCTCAGTTTCTTTAGTGATTCCTGTATTGTTACGAAGAATTTCCAACTTTGCATGAAGTTTTTTTGATAATTCATCAATTTCGGCGTTATTCGAAGATTTTGTCTGTGCAATTTCTTCAGCATGTTCCTGCAAATTCTTTAATTTTTGCCGCACATGCTTTAGATACCTTTTTACCAAAGTTTCCGTAATTTCAATATTTTTTGGAGGGCGGAAACGTGCATTTTCCTGCGCAATCGCCATGATGCTAACTAAGCCAACTAGTAAAAAAGCTAGCCTGCCCCCTAATGAGCTTTTCATTCACAACCTCCAAAAGTTTGTTTCAAAACATCAAAGCAGCCACAATGTAAACCTTTAAAGTAGCGCAATGTAGTATCAATGTAAGCTTCTTGCATTCATCAAAAAAAACTCCAAAGTAACCGGCGATGCTATATAAAAATAGATACTATGGAACTCAAAAAAAAGGAAAGATCAGCGACCGCTTATTCTAATGGCCCGGAATTGGTCTGGTTAGGAAAATATGACGCCCAGGGTCGCAGGCGTTGTATTTCCGAGCAGACGGTACAGATTAGTCCGCTGGAAGTATTTTCTTCCTCGTCTTTGTCTCCTACATTGGGTGGCCAAACGGAAATATCTTCTGATTTAGGTGATCAGGGTGACCCAGGTGACTCAGGCAATCGTTTGATCTGGGGAGATAATCTCTTAGTTATGAACTCACTAAAGGAAAGTCTGGCTAGAAGCATTGATTTAATTTATTTTGATCCCCCGTTTGATACTGGTGCTAATTTCGAATACAAAGGAGAAGTAGGAGAAAGAAAGCATTCCTCTCAGCCTCCCAGAATTGTTCGTTCTTGCGCCTATCGCGATTGCTGGGATAGAGCAAGCGGTGAATGGTTTTCAATGATTTTCGACCGGTTGGAAAGGGCTCGCGAACTGCTTTCGGAAAGGGGAACCCTTTATCTGCACCTAGATTGGAATGTTGGGCACCATATTCGTCCGCTCCTAGACGAAATCTTTGGCCGTGAAAATTCGTTAGGAGAAATTATCTGGGCTTACGGTTCTCCTTCAGGAGGACGTTCGGCTGGAAAAAAACTTATTAAAGCACATGACATTATTTTTGTATTTGCAAAAAAGTATGGTAAGCATCGTTTTCGTGCTGTATATCTTCCCTATTCAGAGCGCTATGTAAAGGGTTGGTTTAAGTATTGTGATGAAGATGGGCGACTGTATCGCAAAAGGTGGAGAAGAAACGCCGAGGGTGTTTCTTGTGTTGAAAAACAATACCTAGATCAAAGTAAAGGGATGCCTGTCAGTACGGTTTGGAAAGATATTCAACAAATATATGCTGATCCTCGAGCTTACAAACAAGGAGTGTCCGCTTCGGAAATTACCGGCTATCCCACCCAGAAACCACTGCGACTTATGGAGAGAATTCTGGAAATATCGACTGAGCCAGGAGATTTGGTGGCCGATGTATTCTGCGGGTCAGGAACTACTCTTCTGGCTGCGGAGAAGCTGAGACGCCGGTGGATTGGATGCGATTGTGGAATGCAGGCAATTCATACCACCACCCAAAGGCTTTTGCATTTTCCACTGAAAAGTTCCTTCCAAGTGCAAATATGCGATGACCAAAAGCGTCCTCATTTAGCTCTGGTGCCCAAAGCAAGCATACGTAGGTCAAATAGTGAGGTGAAAGTGGTTTTGGACCCCCCTAGTAATAACGCCGGAACAATGTGGGTCGAGCCGATTGATCGCTGGGCAGTCGATTGGAACTATAACGGAGTTTTCGTGCCTAAATGGATTGGATTTCGTACGCGGGAGTGCAGAAGCCTTCCTTTGGAGTCGGGGCCCATGCCTAAAGGTGGTGATGTGTCTTCTATTGTAGTACAAATTGTGGATATCCAAGGCGGCGCTTCGTTTATTTTTATGCAAAAAGGTGTTTGAACGATTGCGTTTATCAGAAGCATCAGTAAATTCGTGCTCTCGTCATGCGTCCGGGGGATGCCTCGGTCGCCATAACCTGGAGGCAGTACGATGTCAGCAAATCCCGAAGCGGTTCGCGCTATCGTGGAGTCGCGTCACGGTCAACCATTTTCTGTCCTCGGACCCCATGTAGAAGAGTGGGAAGGAAAGCGTACCCATGTAGTGCGAAGTTTTCAGCCAGAAGCAAAACGTTTGTGGGTAATTCACTCTCAAGGAATGGCATTAGCGGAGGCAAAAAGAACCCATCATGACGGGTTTTGGGAAGCCGAACTAAACGGTGCAATAGTAGAAAACTATCGGCTAAAAATGGAAACCTGGGGTGGTAGCTTTGTTGAGCTAGAAGACCCGTATTCCTTTCCAAGTTTGTTGACTAGCTACGATTTGCATTTATTGCGAGAAGGTACGCACTATAGGATATGGGAAAAAATGGGGGCCCATCTTACCGAAATGCGCCAAGTCAAAGGTGTACATTTTGCCGTTTGGGCTCCCAATGCTTCGCGAGTAAGCGTAGTTGGTGACTTCAATCAGTGGGACGGAAGACGCCATCTAATGAGAAAACATGAAGGAAATGGTATCTGGGATATTTTTGTTCCGGGATTGGTAGAAGGTGAAACCTATAAGTATGAGTTGAAATCTCACGATGGGTCAATTCGTCTAAAGACCGATCCTTTTGCTTTTGCAGTAGAATTGCCGCCAAAAACGGCTTCTTGTGTTCATGATTTGAGACGTTTTCGTTGGACTGACAATGAATGGATGGAAAAACGCGAAAAATCGCAATACACACGCGAGCCTATTTCCATATACGAAGTTCATCTAGGCTCTTGGAAGCATGTTCCCCAAGAAAATCGTTCTCTGAATTACAAAGAAGCTGCTAAAGAATTGGGTGCCTATGTAAAAGAAATGGGATTCACTCATGTAGAGCTTATGCCCATTACAGAGCATCCTTTTTATGCTTCTTGGGGTTACCAGACTGTAAATTTCTTCGCGCCAACTAGTCGCTATGGCTCTCCTGACGAGTTAAAATATTTTATCAACGAAATGCATCGCCAAGGAATTGGTGTCATTTTGGATTGGGTGCCGGCGCATTTTCCTTCCGATGATTACGGATTGTCACATTTCGATGGAACCTGTCTTTATGAACATGCTGACCCCAAAAAAGGACGTCATCCTGATTGGGATACCTTGGTTTTTAATTATGGACGAACAGAGGTATGGAATTTTTTAACCTCTAATGCTCTTTTCTGGCTAGAGGAATACCATTTAGACGGGTTGCGGGTAGATGCGGTTGCCTCCATGTTGTATTTAGATTACTCGCGTAAACATAATGAATGGATTCCTAATCGATATGGCGGCAAAGAAAACTTAGAAGCCATCGAGTTTTTGAAACATTTAAATGTAATCGTACACCGAGAACATCCAGGGGTGCTCACCATTGCAGAAGAATCCACTGCCTGGGCAGGGGTGTCTCGTCCCACTTATTTGGGAGGGCTTGGTTTTAGCCTTAAATGGAATATGGGATGGATGCACGACATTCTTTCATATTTCTCCAAAGAACCAGTACATCGCAAATATCATTCCAATCGGCTTACTTTCAGTATGCTATACGCTTATACAGAAAATTTTGTATTAGCGCTTTCTCATGACGAAGTAGTGCATGGAAAAGGCTCGCTGATTAACAAAATGCCCGGAGATGAATGGCAAAAACGGGCTAACCTGCGCGCTTTGTTGGGTTTTATGTTTGGTCATCCCGGTAAAAAGCTGTTGTTTATGGGAAGTGAGTTTGGCCAATGGACGGAATGGAATCATGATCAAAGCTTGGATTGGCATTTGTTGCAGTACGGCACCCATCAGGGACTTCAGCACTATGTAAAAGACCTGCACAGGGTATATAAGGCCGAACCTTCTATGTATCAAAAAGACTTCGAGCCCGGCGGGTTCCGTTGGATTGATTGTCACGATGCTGATTGCTCAGTGTATTCATTTGTCCGCTATGCGGATGATTATTCTTACACTGTGTTTGTTTGTAATTTGACGCCGGTGCCACGTTATAACTATCGAGTAGGAATGCCTGAATCCGGTCCTCACGATGAAATTCTTAACTCCGATGCCTCTATTTACGGTGGCGGGAACATGGGAAATAACGGCTCGGTATGGGCTGATCCGCATCCTTGGCAAGGAATGGGGTGTTCGGCCAATATGACTTTGCCACCATTGTCTACCGTTATCTTTAAGAAGCGTAGGTAATAATACTGGTGTAACCAGAGCTGATGTTTTTGCTTATGCTGGCCCTTTCAAAGGGCCAGATTTATATTAATAAAGCAAGCAATGCGCTTGTTTTCGGGCTAGTTCCCCATGACGTACACAGACAGCGCTCCGTGTCGTTCTAGCACCCACAGCTCATCCTGTGCCAGGGCGATGCCCATGGGGCTGGTCGTCTTGATGTTGATGGCGGCCAGGCGGTGGCCATTGGCGGGATCAATCTTGACCACGTAGGTCTCGACCAAGGCGTACAGGTGGGTGCCGTCGTGCGCCAGGGCATCGCAGGCGAAGCTCTGGGGAAGGGTGACCGAGCGGGTCACCACGCCGTCGGCGCCGAATCGGTGGACCTGACCGGAGTCGTCGCAGCTCCAGAACGCTGTGCCGTCGTGGGCGAGGCCGTGCGGGGTGAAGGCTAGGGCGATGTCGTCCTGGTCGCCGCCGACCGCCCGTAGCTTGTCCTGTTCGGTGGTCCACAGGACGGCGCCGTCGAAGGTAATGGCGTTGCCGAGCTCGCCCTGGGAGGGGGTGCCGACTGGCTCGAGGTCGGTGTTGTACTCGGACACCCCGCCGAAGGGCATGGCTGCCCAGATGCGCTGGCCGTCGGATGAGGTGGTGAACAGGGGGCTCATTGAGACGAACTGCAGCTCGCGCGCGGGGGGACCGAGAGATATAGTCGGCCATATGTCAGCCCACCACTGGCCTTTTTCCTCGGTATATGGGCCGGAGTTGGACTCATAGTACATCCGGAAGGTACCCTCGACGCGGAGATCCTTGGTGACAGTCCCATTGAACGTCAAGTCCTTGGTCTTGCCTTCGAGGTGAATCCGTCCGTCGCGGACCGAGCCGATGAGGGGGGAGCCCAAAAACTCATCGGGGTATGAGAGCGTCCCGGTAAGCGCGCCCCCCTGATCGGTGACGGAAAAGTAGACTAGGTAGCCGCCGGCCTCACCGATCCACACACCCTCCACTGGTACGTTCGCGCCGGCGGGTCCGTCATTGTCGCCTCCGCCACACCCGATTAGGAGTAGCGACAATATGATTGCGAAAAGATTTTTGCGGGTTTCAAGTGTCATGCGTGGGTTCCTTTTTCGTCGGCTGGCCCGCCGGTGTCATAGTTCTTTTGTAGCACGTGACTCTCGCCTCAGGCGACTCTTTGAATTCCATCCATATTTTCATGCGATTGTGTTTTATGGCGCATTCCTATGCATTTATCAGCTATCCTGAACTTGACTATGCCTGCCAAAAAGGACCTAATACTCTTGTTTCCCATTTTTATTTGCGTGGCAAGCCGATGACTGATTTCAAATCCATTTCTGCTACGATTTTAGCTTCCTTAATAGTTTTGTTCTCGTGGGGCTCGGTATTTGCAAAAGCAGAAAAGGATGCCCAGCAAACACTGACAATTGCCGCAGTAGGCGACACTATGGTGGGGTCAATATTTCCGTCGCGGGAAGCTATGCCCCCATATGGTGGAAAGCGTATTTTCGAGCGAGTAAAGCACCTTTGGGCAGGGGCAGACATTGTATTCGCTAATTTTGAAGGAGCAGTTTCCTCCGATCCAGTCTTGGCCCGAGCCTTGGGAGAACATTCCTACCGTTTTTTAATGCCTCCCGAAAGTCTGACTATTTACCAATCGGCGGGATTTAATGTGCTCAATATAGCCAATAATCACGCTATGGACGCTGGTTTGTTTGGGCGTAAAGCTACCGTGAAAAAGCTTAATGAAATTGGTATTACGCATATCGGAAGACTAAACCATCCGAGTGCGGTATTGACCACTGCCCAAGGAATAAAAGTAGGTATGGTAGGCGCCGCGCCTCATATGGATTGTTTTCCCCTAGATGCTGAGCAGGTCGGAAAAAAGGTAAAGGAGCTAAAAGAAAAAGAGCAATGTTCGTTAGTTATAGTATCCATGCATGCTGGAGCGGAAGGAAGCAAAGCCATTCATGTTACCAAGAAGAAAGAGTTTTTTTTAGGAGCCGATCGGGGAAACGTGTATCAATTCGCCCATAAGGTGGTAGATGCAGGCGCGGATTTAGTAATTGGACACGGGCCGCATGTGCCGAGAGGAATGGAAGTATATAAAGGACGGTTAATTGCCTATAGTCTGGGTAATTTTGCAACCCATGGTTCTTTTAATGTAAGAGGGGTAAATGGTTTGGGGTTAGTACTTACTGCAACATTAAGCAGTGATGGGGCATTACAAAAGCTAAAAATTCATTCTACCAAACAAGATAAAATTAGCTCAGCATGGTCAATGGGAATAGCAGTGGAGCCGGACCCCGAAGAAGGCGCTCGTAAGCTAATAGAACGGTTATCTAGAAAAGATTTACAAGCGAATATTGCCAAATGGTATGGAAATTAGAGAGGCGATCGACTTTTTCGCCCAGGGACTTGTCGTCCGTAGTGGCAATTGGCCCGCGCCTATTACTGCCGTAAGAAGGCGCAAAGTATACTCAAATATTTTTTATCTCTTCGGTGCTCAAGCCAGTGATATTTGTAATCACTTCCAAAGAAATGCCTGACTCTTTCATTTTTGCAGCAGTTTTCATTACTCCGGCTTTTTCACCTTCTAGCCGTCCGATTCCATACGAGGAATCAACCAGGCTTGCTTGGTAATGAAGATTTTCCAGATAGCGCTGATACAGGGCTTGTTCTTCCGGAGGAAGTTTTAGAATCTGTAATTTCTCGTTTGCTTCTTTGAGTCCTCGGGCATGGAAGCCTTCCTTGATTTCCTCGTTTTTCAGAAAATAAATCCATTCATCAAGCGTATTTTTGGCATAGTTATTAAATTGATTTACTTTAATTAAATAAAATTCAGGAAATATTTGGCCGACGGTTTCTTTCTTGAGCAGCAATTTTTGTTTTTCATTTAGCTTAAGCTCATGGTGGCTATGCATTCCCAAAAAGGTAGTTCGGCCTACGAATAAATAATCGTCACCTTCCCCAAGGTCAAAATAAACAACATTTACGGAATAGATTTTTTTAACATCTTTATATGGCGCACCGGCTTTCATATGCTCGGTAATCGCTTTGGCGGCGCCGTAGAGCATTCTCGATAAATAGTCATATTCAGTACTGACTTGAACCTCGATAATAATCAGCTCGTCATGATGGTTCTTGACCAAAAGATCCACCCGATTGAATTTGTCATCAACGCTCTCCTTATTGCTCTCGCTTTCCAATACTTCCAGGATTTTGACATCAACGCGGAGCAGCTCACTCAAGAATCCTTCAAGGATTCCAAAATTGGTTTTGCTTCGTAAAAGCTTCTTAACCGCCCAATCGAATTTGACTAGCTTATGACTCACTGCCAGTGACTCCTTTCTCGTCTCAATATACTCCAAGCTTGCCCTAGTGGCGAGGATAGGAACAATGGGGGAAGACCTGAAGTATTCATAGTACTCGGAAACCATGATGCTGGCCGGTAATTGCTACCCAAAGTTATATCTCAAATACGAAGCACTCCTAAATGGGCGAGCGCTTGGAATGGCCCTTGACAATCGCAGGACAGTTCGATTTTTGCTTGCCCGCAGTTCAGCCAGGGTGATTCAAATATTGGGCTGCAAAAAAGCGAGTTCCTGAAAGGAACCTCAAGAAGGCGCAAAGCATACTCAAAGCTTTTCTATTTCTTCGGCGCTCAAGCCAGTGATCTCTGCAATTACTTCTAGAGAAATGCCTGACTCTTTCATTTTTGTAGCGGTTTTGATTACTCCGATCTTTTCACCCTTTTTCAAGCCCAGTTTTTCACCTTCTTCCAAGCCCACTTTTTCACCTTCTAGCCGTCCGATTCCATACGAGGAATCAATCAGGCTTGCTTGGTAATGAAGATTCTCCAGATAGCGCTGATACTGGGCTTGTTCTTCCGGAGGAAGTTTTAGAATCTGTAATTTCTCGTTTGCTTCTTTCAGCCCTCGGGCATGGAAGCCTTCCTTGATTTCCTCGTTTTTCAGAAAATAAATCCATTCATCAAGCGTATTTTTGGCATAGTTATTAAATTGATTTACTTTAATTAAATAAAATTCAGGAAA
>JBNKEI010000207.1:0-167613 GCA_050288705.1 Myxococcales bacterium | reverse complement strand
CGGTCCAAATTCATAATCCGCACAAATGACTGCATAGGGCTTGCCGCCAAACACTCCGTATTCATTGGAATAAACAATTCTGTATAAGCCAGTTTTAAATATTTCTGGCGAATCATCAAAATCAAAAATAAGTTCTTCTTTAGAAACACTTAAGATTTCTACGGTGATATTTTCTCTAAGATCAATACTGTCAGTCACAAATTTCAGAGAACGCCAGGCACTTTCAAGTTTTTGAAATTGTTCACAATGAAAAATTTCGTTGACTTGCTTTGTCAATCTTTGGTCGATTTCAACAATAATAGTATCAATAGTGAAAACGTCTATTTGGCTAGGAAACCAATTGTGTTCTATTAGATGTTTAAGAAATAATTTTAGTCCATTAATAACGACTTCATGACGTGAAACTGGTGAGACCGGGCATGCCGCTATGGCTTCCTGTAGCAACGAAATCTTGTTAATCTTTTTAGATACCTGCACCCGACCTTCAGTCATAGAATCTCCCGTGATAGTCAGTATTAAATCCTTGACAGGTATATGTAAAATAGTTTTTAACAATTCATAGTGCCTGATGATGGAGAGGAAATGGCAAAAAATCCCTATGATCCTTATAATCCTTGGGACAAAGAAGAGGATGAAGTTGACGAGTACTATCGCCGTGCTTTCGGAAATCAACCTAGAGTAGGACTTTTGACTCCTCGGGTGCCTCCAAAACCTCCGCCGCCACCACCAGAGCCTATTCCCAAAGTCAAAGATCCAATTGGGCCGTTACGTATACGTGTAGTAGAAGATTCCACGGGAAAGCCAATTCCTAATGTTAAAATTAGCTTTTGGAATGATGACTTGCCTCCTTTATATACTAATGACGATGGAATTGCTGAAAACTCATACGCTCCAGGGAAGACTTATATTGTCGAGTGCCCCCCAGATAAGTTTATGTTAACGGAAGTTTTAGATTTTGTAGGCGAAGGTGAAACGCCAATTCATCCGCCAATGCGATCGGAAGAACCAGAAAGTTCCGAATCTGAAAGTGATTCTTCATTAACCGATAAAGATAAAAAGAGTAAAAGCTCGACTTCACGCTCGCGAAAGCCTGAGTATAAAATAGCCCATGTGATTGAATACAAAGTCAAGACCGGTGACTCTTTCATGACTGCTTGTGCAAGAGGAGCCGGATTAATTCCCATGATTGGTGCCTATTTTAATTGGGGCGTGAGAACTAATGAAGAAATTCAGGAAAAATTACGCGATTATGTCGGATGTACTGAGAAAGACGAAGATGGCGATTATATATTAGATGACTCGAATGACCCGGGAATTATCTATTTATATAAAAAATGGGAAATGACCGGGGTGCTTATTAATGAAATGCGTACTGTGCGGGTACGTAAGATACAGCCAAAGAAGAGCTTAGCCTTCGACGTCAACATCTCGCTGGTGCGGCACAGCGATGGATTCATCCTAACGCCGCTGCAGGTTCGCGATTTCGACGAGCTGAACCGCGGGAGCACCAACAATCAGCCCTACGCGGCCTTCGAGATCGAGGTCGAAGACAATTCTCTCGACTCCCTTGAAGTCGAGGTAACCACCAGGGATGGCAGGGTGTGGTACCAAGAGCTGCGCGAGCCGTACTTAAACCCGGGAAAGCACCCGTGGAACTGGGGCGGCTACAACGATGCGCGGATTCTGGACACCAAGGTGCTAAAGGACCCCACCCTGAAACTAGAGCTACGGGCCACGCGTTGCGGGGTGCAGAAGACGCGGGTTGTTGAGTTCGACAACGAGGCGGCCGAGTGCGACTGGGTCGACATCAAGATCGACGCGAACAACAAGACCGTCGAGGTCGAGCTGCGGCTAAACCTCGAAGAGGGCTCGTCGGAGGGTCTTAATGAGTATCCTCCGACAGAGATCTTTGCGCGCCCTCCGCATGACTCCATTCCGGTTACAGATTCCCGACGACAAGTGCACGTTCGCAACCGCAGCTTCGCCGACTTGCTACGCCTAGCGCTGGCCGGAGTGGGGCAATACTGGAGCCGCGATGCGAGCAACGGAAAGTCCGTGAACACCTCAGATGGCGCTTACCAGGTGACCACCCGGCCCGTTGTTACCTCCAGTCATGCTATGGATGACGTAGACCTGAAGTACAATACCAATCGGAGCTGGGGGCGTTCGTCCAATCCTGGCAGCGTCACCGGCATCCTTTCCTTGTTTGGGAACTTTGTGCCCGAGCGGGTGATCTACAACGTGGGTTGGCTCCAATACGGGGATTATTGGGTGTACCGCACGGAGATTGAGGAAGATCCCGAGTTCAAACTGACGGCCGCGCACGAGATCGGGCACGAGATCCTCAATACCTACGGCGGAGATGTGTACTCCTACGGGCACCGGGGCAGCTCCAGTCCAGTGTTTCAGACTCCGAACGACATCGGCGATGGTGCCGAGGTGTATCCATCCAGTGGAGAGATCGATCTGATGAAGTACTACCATGGATACCAACCCGGCGACGCCTACACCCGCACAGTAGCCTGCGAGGTGGACGTCTATTCTCTGATCTGGCTAGCGAGGGTCGAGTTCGATGACTGACCTAGCTGTTTCTCGACACTGGGGGGCGGTGCTGAAACTCGTCGCCCTGTGCTTGCTGCTGGGCAGCGGCTGCATGGCAACTCGACTAGCTCGGCCCGCCTACGAGGGCGTGGTCGTGGATGCCTTGACCCGACAGCCCCTGCCCGAGGTGAAGGTCGCGTTGGACAATCTTGACTTGACCACCGATGCCCAAGGGAAATTTTCGGTCTCAGCCATTACCTACCGCGAGTTCACCTTCCCAGGTAGCGAAGCCCCGGCCATTTATTTTGCCTTCCGGCTACAGAAGCCCGGCTATTGTTCGCGGGAGGTCAAGCATTTCGACGCCCATGGTGGCGGAGGCTCACCGGCCTACATTTGGAGGGAAGAGCTTCCCATGACCCCCTCGTCGTCCGGACCCTGCGATGGGCAGACGAGAACGTCGCCTTGAATGCTGAAGAGAATGGCCATGCGAGAATGGTTTACGACCAAACATTGAGGGGATTCAATATAATCAAGTAGCCGTTTTGGTGACTGAGGAAGCAGAGGAGGCTGCTACATAGAGAATGTTGCTCGATATGAAGGATGAGCCAAGCAATCAAGGCGGGAATAGCTTTCTTCATACAAACCGCAACCAGTCAAATCGACGATGCTCAGACTGCTTTCAATGAAGACCCTCTCAGCACCAATCCTACCCACAGCCAACTTGCCAAGGATCACGGAGACCATCCCCTGCACCTTTTAGCCTGTGAGCTAGCATCCGGAGCTTCCAAGGATGTCGGCATAGCAATTCAACAAGCCTGGAGCGGCGCGAACTCGGCTGACGAAGTAGTGGCTACCGCTTCCCAGTATATTGTTCACCCCGCACACATTTTGGCGGGAAGAAGCAGTGCCTGGGTCTTACAAACCATCGATTCCTGGGCGCGGTCCCATTCTGCGGCCATCAAAGACCTAGGTGCTCGGTCGTGGTCATTAGAATGGTCGAAACGGCAATCTCAGAACCTAAAAGAGCTACAGCGCAAAGCCAACGAGCTTTCTGGCAGCTCGCCACCAGAGCAAGAACGGATACTGAACCTTCTTATCCGAATCCACGCCCCTTGCGAAACTGCATTCGAATCGATATATTGCATGCAAAGAATGCATTTTGTTAAGGTGATGCTATGGCGATGCTGACAATACGAAATCTACCAGACGATGTACACAGAGCACTAAGAGTGAGGGCCGCTCAACATGGTCACAGCACCGAAGCCGAGGTCCGTGAAATTCTGGCGATCGCGGTCAAACCAGAGACGCGCGTTCGTTTGGGTGAAGCCCTCGCGGCATTGGGTCGCAAGATCGGTCTCACGAACGAGGATTTCGAGATTCTCAATCAAGCGAGAGACAGGATGCCGGCCGAGCCGGTGAGATTTGAATGATCGTTCTCGACACCAACATAGTTTCCGAAGCGATGAAGCCAGAACCGAACCCGGTCGTAAGGGACTGGCTAAATAATCAAGCTACCGAAACCCTATACTTGTCTAGCGTGACGCTGGCTGAACTACTGTTTGGCATTGCTGCGCTTCCTACCGGTAAGCGCAAGGACACGCTGGCACAGGTTCTTGACGGCCTAGTGGGACTATTCAGGGATCGGGTTTTGCCATTCGATACCGATGCAGCACGACACTACGCTGGTGGGCGAGGATTCCCAACACCTGATGGCTACATCGCCGCGATTGCGGCCTCGCGAGGGTTTATCGTAGCATCACGTGATATTGCCCCTTATGAGGCAGCCGGCGTGCCTATAATCAATCCGTGGAAAGCATAAAAACGCACCAGGAGATTAATCTTTCGACACCATGCGCTTTTTTGCAGTTCTTGAGCAATCCATGGACTTATACCAGAGACTTTGATCGCAGTTTCCTAGTAAAGGTACAGCCGAGCCGTTGGCAATCAGACACCTTCCACTCGGCGCTTGCACTCGATAGAGTTCTGGCCGCTCTACGGAGTGCAGCCGAAGAGTCTTCCAGGGCGCACCCGCGCACGCTCCAATCGCAGCAATTCCATTGGACTCAAGCAAACACTGTTTGTTGCTTTCCAAAACAATCTCGTAAGCGCCGCTACCTTTCTCTTTACCTCGATTCTTTAATGAGCCCGATTCTCTTTGGCGTGCAGTTTCCTTGACTACAAATATTTCGTGTATGAGGAATGTCAAAATTTTCAGATTTTCTAACCAGACAAAAAAACGAGTATTTCGGTCTAGATGGGCCAAAAAAACGTCTGAATGGTCGGTTCGCAAAAATATCGCTACCGTAAGTTTTAGCAAACCAGTTGATTTTGGCCACCTTTCCCGCGGTTTTAATGACGCATTGACCGTATTTGGCTGAGTCCCTAATGAGTGCGTAAACTGTTTTCTTGATATATTCTAACCCAATCAACTAACGTTTGTTGTGGCCACCTAGTTTCTTCATCAGGAGCTTTTGCCCAGTCGCCCCCAACGGCCAAATTCAAAACAATGTGCATTGGTTGCTGTAATGCCGACCAACCATCAGAGCCATCTGGATTGATTTTTACGGTTTGATAAACAATGCCATCAACATAGAACTTGATTTTGGTCTTACTCCATTCGATTCCAAACACATGAAAATCGTCATTGAACCACGCTAAATCGGGAGTTACGTAGAAATGCGAAACCGATTTCAAATGCTCTGGAAGATTTTTCATGTCTGGACGATGAACGCTTCCCCAGATAGTTGCATTTTCGGAGCCAGTATTACTTCCTACCATTTCAAAAATATCGATTTCACCATATTTTCCAGGGATGGTATAATTGCCCGAAATAAGCCAGAATGCTGGAAACATTCCTTGTCCAAATGGAAGCTTTACTCGTATTTCAATTTTTCCATAAGTCCAGGCGTCCGCGGTTCTAATACGTCCAGATGTAAAACTTCGTTCGCCATAGGCTTCCTTTCTTGCCTCTATCGCTAGATTGCCGTTGACTACTTCAATGTTGCTTCCATCGGTATAATATTCGAGTTCATTTAGCCCCCATGGTCCAGGGCCGCTTTCTGAAATCCATTTTGATGAATCTAATGAGCTACCATAGAATTCGTCACTCCAGACTAGTTTCCATTTGCTACATGTCGCCGCGGACGAAATTTTTGGGTCAATACTAGGTGCATTCTCTTCATCAATAAGATTGCTACATCCAGCAAATAGCAAGGTGGCCATAATTTTTCCGACAAATAAAATTCGCATGCCCTTTACCGTGATGGGCCTATTGTCATCAAGTTTTGCACTATTTGTACGTATTAAATTATCTCTTGTGGCTAGGCAAATACCAGTTAAACAGCAATAAGCAAGTCTTAAGCCAACGTCAGTATGCGTTATGAGACGAATTGACTTACGCCGCAAACAATCATTTTCAATGACTGAGAAGCAGGCGATCAACTCGCTTAAAGCTGTACTATTTGATCGCATTAATTATGATCAAATTGATCTCCTATCGCTCTACTCAAACCAATCTAATGCGACCTAAGCTGTCAATTATGTTGGTATGAATCGTGCATATTGATATAGTATAAGTGTCCAGAAAAAAATAAGAAGAATTCTTGTCTGCTGTCGACGCCACAAATGCGTCAGAACTTTCCGCGCCTAAGGTCGAATGCCATTGCAGCTGGAGTTGCTGGTTGCTCATGTAGTATGTTCCAGTTGACGTAAATCAGCAATAAGTTTCAGTGTTTACCAAATGCGGACACTTTTTCTAAATAGGAGATAGCATAATGTCCATATTCCCTGGGTCTTTTCGATATGCTGTATTAGTATTGGCTTGTTTTGCCTTTTCTTGTTCTGGTGCAGGTGCTGGTCCAAATGATACTTCTCTGCCTCCTTCAGAAGATGCCTTCCTTGCCCAGAGTACTCCTGAAGAACAGGGAGTCGATTCGGATGTCCTTGCCGGAATGATAGGTACCTTAGAAAATAAGGGAACTATACACAGCATAGTCATAGTTCGAAACAATCGAATAATATTGGAGTATTATAAGTATCCTTACAATCAAAGCACGGTTTTTAATGTGAAGTCGGTGACAAAAAGCATTGAATCGACTTTAGTGGGTATTGCTCTGCGCGAGGGCAAATTAAAAGGTCTTGACCAGAAAGTCGCTGGATTTTTTCCTGAATATGTAGCTCTGGATGACAGCGCAAAGCAAGGCATAACTATAAAAGACCTTCTCACAATGCGTTCTGGTCTCGATGTTGACGACGAGGACATCTGGAGCGCCATTCGTAGTGGTGATAATTGGATTCGGGATATTTGGGAAAGGCCGATGCGTGGGTCGCCAGGAGCTAAATTTAACTATAGCAGCGCTGATAGTCACCTAATGGGAGCTGCATTAGCAAGAGCGACTGGGAAGTCCATGGTAGAGTATGCTGATGAACACATATTCAAGCCGCTGGGATTCGAAGGGGTGCAATGGTCTACCGACCCCAGTGGATATAATGTGGGAGGTCATGAACTCTTTATTCGTCCAATCGATATGGCCAAATTTGGAGTATTATGTCTTGCAAACGGCCGTTGGGGTGAAAAAGAACTGATTCCAGCCGAGTGGTTGCACGAATCAGTATCTACCCAGGTGCAGAACGTGCAAGGACCCTTTGGCTATGGATATTGGTGGTGGATTGAACCAGAAGTTAGTTTTAATGCGCGAGGATGGGGCGGACAGCAAATTGCTGTTTTTCCAAACCTAAATATGGTAGTCGCGATTACTTCTTCCGAAGATTTATTACCTGAATTTTTAATAACAAACTTTATCAAACCTGCAATCCAATCGGAGCATCCGCTTCCACCAAGTCCAAAGGGTGCGGCCAGACTCGCTGAACTATCTAATAGAGCAAGTAATCCAATGGCCCAACCATTTAGTACCATCCCAAGCCGAGTAAGCTCGTTTTTGGGCAAAAGACTAATAATGGAAAGCAACCTAGCCGGTGTACAAGCCATAACGTTCAATCTTCTGGAAAATGGTAGTAATCTCAGTCTCACTATTGAACGAACGAGCGGTATTGACGTTTTGCCTATTGGCATTGACAATGTATATCGGATTTCCGATGTACTTACCTCTGCTTTAGTGCCACAATCGATGCCAAGTAATAATCGTATTGCTACAAGAGGTTTTTGCGAAGAACCAAGCCGATGCTTCCTCGACATGATTGACCTTGGTAACCCTTTGATGATGGGATGGGATATTCAATTCGACGATACGGGGGCGAGCATTACAATATGGCTTACTCCTTTTGTTCCGCCTTTGAAATTACGTGCCAATATGGCTGAGCGGGATTCTAGCGCCCCGATTGCTTTTCCTGAATAGTGGCTGTTTGTTCCGACCCGTATACCAGTACCCCAAGATAAAGCAATTACACCGCATAAATTTTGATTGTCATTGCAAGCTTCAGTTGACGAAGGGGCGTGAACAAGAGGGGACGCCCCATGGCTACATTCATATGGTCGCTCTCCCGCGCGCAGGCAAGCCTTTTGGTTTGGCTAAGTAACTGCTGTCGAGCGTGCATTTCGAACCATGAAAACTGTACATCTCGAAACGCGTCGGTCGCCCTACCTTCGAAGCTTCCCGCGCACACTCCCATCGTGCACACTAAAAAGAAAACTAGCTTCCAAGCGAATTTCCTAAGATAATCAACAGCTTGCCTGGCATCAGTGCACCCTTTTTTTAGGGGAAGATCCGTTCAAAGCGCGTTGCAACTTCGGTGGCGAGATTGATTAGGGGTTTTCGCCATTTTTGAAGCCTGCTTGTTTTTCCGCCTTTTCCTATTTTTCTCTTCTTTTTTCCTGCTCTTGCTTTCTTTTGGGTTCAAAACAGCCAATCGAGCAGTTTCAAAAAGTTCTTCTGGGGCGGGAAGCTTGCTGCGATGTTGTCTCACTAAGGCGCAAACCAGTTGCTCGGGACTACACTTGGCCAATAGCAATTCAGCAATGGCCATTTCTTCCTCGCTAGTTTCTTGTATCAAAGACACCATCTCTTGGGTTAGGCGAGTCCGATCAAGCTTAAGAATTTCTTCTTGTGACGCAACCGGGCTCCAGCAAGGTTTAATCCTAGCCGCTTTAAACATTCGTTGTGCAGCCATGCGCGCGCGCACTGGAATCAGCAGAACGCTGGTTCCTTTGCGGCCGGCTCGACCGGTTCGGCCACTGCGATGTTGCAATATCTGCTCATCGCGAGGAAGGTCGGCATGAATGACTAACTCTAGCTCCGGCAAGTCCAATCCTCGGGCAGCAACATCGGTGGCTACTAAGACTCTTGCCCGTCCATCGCGCAAAGCGGTTAAAGCCCGGACTCGCTCTGCTTGGGTGAGCTCCCCACTGGTAGCCACAGCGGAAAATCCTCTTTCCATAAGATTAGCTGCCAGGTGATTGACTCCTTCCCTTGTAGAGCAAAAAACCAGCGCCCGGGAAGGCTCATAAAATCGCAGAGTATTTACCACTGCGTGTTCGCGTTCGCGTGGAACAATCCAGTGAGCACGATACTCGATGTCTTGATGAGCTTGTTCTGGAGGAGTGGCCACCAGACGCTCAGCTTGATTCTGATAGCGCGCGGCAAGCTGCTCTATCTCCCGTGGGATGGTAGCTGAAAAAAGCAGAGTGCGCCGTTCTACCGGGGCGCTACTCAGAATTTGTTCCAGCTCCTCTCGAAAGCCCATATCCAGCATTTCGTCGGCTTCATCGAGAACCACTATTTGAACCAGCGAAAGGTCTAGGCTGCCTCTCTCTAGATGATCGCGCAAGCGTCCGGGAGTGCCTACTACTAAGTGGGCTCCTTCTTTGAGTGCTCGCAATTCCCGCCGGATATCCATTCCTCCCACACAAGCACACACCTTGGCTCCCGTTTGCTTGTACAACCAAGAGAGCTCGGTCTGCACTTGAAGGGCTAGCTCACGAGTGGGAGCGACCACCAGGGCAAGGGGTGCAGAAGTCTTGGAAAAAGTCTCTTTTTCTCCCAGAAGCTCGGACGCCAAAGCGAGCCCGAAGGCAATGGTTTTTCCTGATCCCGTTCGGGAAGACACCAGCAAGTCGCGATGGCAATGGTTAGGAGAAAGAATGAGTTGTTGAACAGTAGTGGGATTTTCATATCCCCGAAGGCTCAGAACACGCAGCAGAGAAGGATTAGGACGTAAGTCAGCAAATTTCATAGGGATAATTCGGCAAAGCCGCCATTCGTAAGAAAGTGCTCGGCCCCTGACTGCTCTAGGAAAAAAACCAAAAGAGATGAGGGCGCGAGAAAAGGTAAATTTGGCCCACTGTAATCTATTTAATGCCAAAAGACGACAGATTTGATCGAAGAGCTGTCCGGTGCGGTTAGCTGGGAGCTATTCGCAATCTATTATCGCCTCGATTCGTGACCTACCGTAATCAGCACCGCCTGTCCGAACGTACAGATTAGGCAAAAGCCGTACCTCTCCCCGTCCATGAGTATGGCCACAAAAAACAAACAGCTCGCAGTCAGGGTGTTTAGAGGCCTGATCTAGCAGTACTTTCCCAGCAGCGGCACAAGTAAAATATGGTAACCAATCTGCATCCGAAATTCTTCCTTGATGCCAGCAAGCATCGCTAAATGGCGGCACATGGGAAAGCACTATCACCCTCCGAAATCTAGCTAACGCGGCCGGGAGCACATCCCCCAGGTGCGTGGCTGCCTGGTCGCCAAGTTCTCGCAATTTGCGATTGCGCTCTGGCATACCAAGACCAGACAATTCTTTGATCAATAGGAAATCGTTGAGTTCGATGGGCGTCGTCTCAAAATTGCCTAAACGGGCATCACCCCAGCAATCATGACCAATCAGTGCAGTTGTCGCGGTAAGCGGCACTACCCCAACCGCTGGCAACCATCTCAGCCAGCTAGATAGACTGCTGATCTTTTGCATTGCAGCGCGAACTGTGGTGATACTGCCGCCATAAAAATCGTGATTTCCTAATACAAAAAAAATTGGCCGGGAAAGAAGAGCTTCCCAACCCGCGAGATGCTGCTCCACACTACTTGCTTTAGAAATGTCTCCGCCGATGAGAAACGCATCCGCTCCAGAATTGGCCAGCCTTTCAGCGAAATCCTTCTGCTGCAAGCGGTCGAGAAAATCTAGGTGGATGTCGGTTAACCAAGCTAGCTTCATTTTATGCTTCCAATCCCGTTACGAAAACTTTCCTGCATTAACATGCCAATAACCTATTTATTCTATTGCTCAAGTTTCTGCTGAGCGGTTTCCCACTGCGAATACAATATTTCAAGTCTTGCCTTATTATTCTGATAGCTTTCATTTAGCGCCCGAGCTTGCGCATAATCTTGATACAATTGAGGATCAGCCATTTTCGGCTCTATTAGAGCCTGTTCTTGTTCTAGAATAGAAATTTGTTCTTCCAACTTGGCTATTTCTTTTTTTATAGGTCTTTGCCGCGCTGCTAATTCTTCTCTATCTTGAGCCTCTCGTCGTCTCCTTTCCTTTTCGCTTTCTCGCTTAGGGCTAACCGATTCCGGCAAATACGAAGGAGCGCTTTCAGTTTGAGCTAAATGGTATAAGTAATCTTCTAGATTCCCAGGCCAAGAAAAAACATTTGCCTCACGTACGTCCCAGATGCGAGTAGCTAATCGGTTCACTAACCCGCGATGGTGTGAAACAAAAAGCAACGTTCCCTGGTATCCTTCAAGTGCATCCATTAATCTTTCAGTCGAATCTAGGTCAAGATGATTGGTGGGTTCATCCATTAAAAGCAAATTAGACGGTAATACTAATAGGCGCGCCAATGCTACCCGAGCTCTCTCGCCACCCGACAGCACTCCGATTTTCTTGTCCACCTCGTCGCCCGAAAAAAGAAACGCTCCTAAAATGGCTCGCACCCAACTTTGTGGCTTTTCCGGAACCAGAGACCAAGTCTCTTCCAGAATGGTTCGCGAACGGTCGAGAAGCTCGGTGTGGTGCTGCGCAAAATAAGCTACCCGTACTTTGTGACCTAAGGAAATGGTCCCTGAATCCAGGGATATTTCGCCAGCAGTCATTTTTAAGAGAGTCGATTTTCCTGCGCCATTGGTCCCAATTATAGCGACACGTTCCCCTCGGGTTATTGTTTGCGCTAAATCCCGATAAATTAAATTCTGGCCAAATGATTTGCACACTCCTTCGTAACGCAATACCTCTCGTCCTGATCGTTCTACCTCGGGAAAGCTAAAATTAATCGTATCGCGTTTTTCTAATACTTGAATGATTTGTTGCTTTTCCAATAGCTTTATTCGGCTCTGTACTTGCCGCGCCTTAGTAGCTTTAGCTCGAAATCTTTCGATAAAAGACTCCAAATGAGCGCGTTCTATAGCCTGTTTCCTGGCCCGGGCTTCCAATTCTTCTTCCTCCAAAATTCGCTGTTGGCGATATTCATCATAATTACCTGAATATCCCCGCAACCCTTCTACTTCGAAGGATAAAACGCGATTAATTTGCCGATTAAGAAAATCACGATCATGGCAAACTAAAACCACTGCTTGGGAGGACTTTTTTAAGAATTGATCAAACCATAGAAGTGAAGGAATATCCAAATGATTGGTAGGTTCATCTAATAACAACAAATCGGGCCTCATAAACAACAGACCAGCCAAGGCGGCACGCATTTTCCAGCCACCAGAGAATTCTTCAATTGGACGGTTATAATCAGTTGGTTTGAACCCCAATCCCTGAAGAATACGCTCAGCTTGATGACGACCAAATTGCTCTTCGAATGTTGCCAACGCCTGGTGTACATCGGCTAGTTGAGCCGCTAAATCGTACCGTTCTTCGGATTCACCGTCTACTGTCCCCTCCGCCTGCTCTAACGCACATTCAATGGCACTTAAACGCTCGTTTAGTCGCACCCGATCAGGAACCACATTAAGGACAGATTCTAGAAGTGATCCGCCAGGTAACTCGAAAATATCTTGAGGCAAATATCCTACCCGGGCCCGTTTCCCTAATGATACGGTTCCCGAATCCAGCGGAAATTTCCCGGCCAATACTTTGAGTAAGGTGGATTTACCGGTTCCGTTAGGCCCTACCAGACCAATACGGTCATGTCCCTCGATACAAAAGCTAGCATCCTCCAGCACAGTCTTTGCGCCAAAGGAGAGACAAATCTGGTTAGCACGGACGAGACTCAATGAACCCTATTACCCTTTCCTCGCGCAATGAAGTGCGGCATCACCAGCCTTTTCCCCAAGCACTTGACCGAACTCCCCGGGAATGACTAGTGCAAAAAAATTGAGATGGGGCACTTGCTTGGTACAAACATGCGGGGCGAAATGTCATCGCAGGCTCAAGCGTGCAAAATGAGATTGGGGAAAACAACAATGGTCTGATCCAAGATTTGTGCACATACTTTCGAACGCACCTCCTACATAAATTGCATCTCTACTTGCAGCCAATGCGTTTACGCAGCCTGAAGAAGACTCAGGCTTCCAATTATTGTCCAAGCTGCCGTCGGCTTTTATTGCCACAAGGGTGCTGGATTCCGAAAACAAGAAGCAGCCGCCGGCATATACCTTGTTTTCGCCTATCGCCAGCGCATAAATTCCACCAACAAATTGGAAATTCCAATTTTGGTCGAGGACACCATTGGTACTTATAGCCGCAAAATTTTTCCTTGACTCTTCTCCGATGCTGGTAAAGTGGCCACCTACGTATATGGTTTCTCTATTTGCGGCCAACGCATAGATTACTCCATTAGGATCAGGCTTCCAATTTTGGTCTAGAGCACCATTGGCGCCTATAGCCGCAAGATTTTTTATTGACTGGCCGTCTATACTAGAAAATTCACCACCTACATATATGGTTTCTCCCAATGCGGTCAGTGCATATATTTCTCCATTAGACTCGGGCTTCCAATTCGAATCTACAGTACTATCGGCATTTATAGCCGCAAGACTATTCCTTGGTTCTTCATCGATTTTAGTAAAATCGCCACCAATATAGAGAGTTTCTCCATTTACTAACAATGAACGGACATGCGCGGTTTTTCCCCTGACAATTGGCTTCCAATTTAGATTCAGAGTACTGCCATCTATGGCCGCAAGACCGTTCCTTGCTTCTCCACCAATACTGGTAAACCTGCCTCCAACGTATAAAGTGTCTCCACTTACCGCCAATGCCTCGACCTGCCTATTAGTATCGAACTTCCAATTCAAGTCGAGAGTACCATCGGCTTTTAATGCCGCAAGATTGCTCCGTGGTACTGACTCTTCGTCGATGTTGTGTAGAACGCCACCTATGTATAAGTCTTCTCCACTCACAGCCAGCGCATAAACAGGGCCATTAGGGTCGGGCTTCACATTGAGGTCCACGGTGCCGTCGGCTTTTATGGCCGCGAGGTTATTTCTTGACTCTCCGCCAATATTGGAAAAATTCCCACCAACGTACAAGGTATCCCCGCTTAAGGCCAATACATTCACATTACCATTAATCTTAGGATCCCAGAGTTTCACAATGCCATTAGTTCCTATTGCCGCAAGGTTACTTCTCACTACATCAGTACTGGTAAATTCACCCCCCACATATAGGGTGTCTCCTCTTACGACCAATGCGTTAACACTGTCCTTATCGGTATCTACGTTAGGATCAGGATCGGGATAGGGCTTCCAGCTCAAATCCACCTCGCCATTGGCATTGATGGCCGCAAGATTTCTCATTGGTTCTCCACCAATGTTGGTAAAGAAGCCACCTACATACAGGGTGTCTCCGCCTACCGCCAACGCTCTGACAGTTTTGTTAGGATCGGGCTTCCAAGTCAATAGAAACCCATCGGCTGTTAGTGCCGCAAGTTTATTTCTTGATTCTCCGCCAACATGGGAAAATTCTCCACCAACGTACAGGATTTTGGCGTCTTTGCTTAGCGCTAAAGCGTGGACAGTGCCGTCAGTATCAGACTTCCAAGTTTGGTCAAGGACTCCATTGGTACTTATAGCCGCAAGGTTTCTCCTTGCATAGCCACCTATGCTAGAAAACTTGCCACCTACGTATATGGTGTCTCTGTTTACAAACAGCGCATGGATTTCTCCATCAGGGTCGGGCTTCCAATCGGTATCCATAGTGCCGTCTGCCAATACATGGGCTAAGTTAGGTAGAGCAATGCCTCCTATATGGGCAAATTTCCCCCCCACATACCATCCTCCAGAACTATCAGGAACAATCGCATTTACCTTTCCGGATACCGACGGAAAAGGAATTAGTTGTTTGCGGGCAGCATTCCATCCCACTGCCGCTCCGCAAGCAGGTCCAATTTTGGAAAAAATTCCACCTATATAAACAGTACCATTATCTCCTCGGGCTATCGCATCTATGCGGCCATTGGGAACCAAATTCGCAGGCCGCGCCCAGACCTCTTGGGAAAGCGCACTCTCCTTGCCATTGCTGAAAACTGTTGCCACTGCATAGTAGTAAGATTTCCAGTTTTCCAGATTGCTGTGCACTAGTTCATTGGTTTTGCAAGTAATAACCTGCTTATCATTCTTGCTTACTCCGCTGGAATTCTTCCAATAGACTTTATAACTCGAAGCGTTTGGAACTGGGTCCCAATGTAATGTTGTTTGCTGCGTGTTTGGCCTGGCAATCAAATTGTGAGGGACTACTTCGCTAGAAGGCGCACACTGGGAGTTGACACAGGTCCTACCTCCAGAACATCTTGAGTCATCTTCACAAGAGGCTGCAATACATACTTCTTGGTAACAGTAGGCGCTCTCTGCACAATCGGAATCCTGAGTACACCTAAAGGGAAACTTGGGCTTGCACCCATTAGTAGCTGACAGCCCAATTAAGGTAGCCAATATTAGCGAATAAAACCCTAGATTTGTTTTCATAAGTGTCAATTCTAAATAAGGGAAGATGTACCCCGTTACTAGCATTTATTTTATGTCATTCGCAGTTGCTCTCTAGTAGATACTAAACCTTTCACCAATTGTGTAAAAAAACACTTAGCATCTGGAAGGAAAATTACGGAACCCCATCGAAGTCGGATATTAATGAGATCATCCGTCAGAACACTTGAAACTTGAGATGCTAGCTGAACTCGCCAATCAAAAACTTATTCTTGCAAGATATGCGCCACTCGAATACTATTGGCTAAAACAGTTACAGTATTGAGTCATGCAACAACGCAATATAATGTGGTGTTCTTAGACATGGGTAACTTTACTTGGTCCCTAGTGGATAGCGGAGATCGGAACGTTAGCAGCAAGGAGAGAAACTTTGCGTAGACAAATAGAATGGCCCGCCCTGCGTAACAGTCTAGAGGAATACGAGCTAAGAATTGGGGGCTTGGAATTCCTGGAAACTGGGTGGGTACGCGATGGTTATCCCGGGGAATGGGGTACTGATTCCGAAAACGAAGTAGTATTTTGGGACGAATATTTTACCTACCATTGGTTTATGAATTTTATTCGCGACGAATTCCAAGTGGATGTTTTGTGGAAGCTCGTCAAAGAACTCAAAAGATTTTCCTCTTTCAGCGAACCCAGAAATGACCACCAACTAGCCAAGTGCTTGGCACATGCGGTTTTACATAATGACATGAGAGTGTTGCGTTTCGAGAGAGATTTGTGGGGAAGAATAGATAGGAATGACCCCGATCGCGAGTACATGCCTATGGTGGGAATATTTCTGCCAGTAAAGCCCAAAGAACCAGAGCCAGAACCGCCGGTTGGCAAGGTAGAAGACCCTTATGGCCCTATCCGTATTCGCGTTGTAGAAGACTCTACCGGAAAACCTGTACCGAACGTAAAAATTAGCTTTTTTTTAGATGACCTGCCTCCCATTTACACCAATGCGGAAGGAATTGCCGAAGCGTCTAATGTTTTGGGAAGAACCTATGTGGCTGAGTGCCGATTGAGCGACCTGAATTCACAAACCCTTAATTATGTAGGTGAAGGCGAAACACCTATTTATCCACCGGAAAAGCCTTCGAAACCCGACAATGCTACTGAACAAGCTAGTAGCTCGAACCGCTCTACTCCTGCTTCATCTTCGCCGCCGGAATTCATTATTGCCCATGTCAAAGATAATAAACGCAAAAAATGGGAAATGACCGATGTTCATATTAATGAAATGCGCACGGTGCGGATACAAAAGCTTGACCCGAAAATTGTTGATGCGTACCTTGAAGATTCAAATGGTAAAAGAATAGAAATCACCGACGTGGATCAAGATGTCTTTCTGGTTGTAGAAAGCCGAAACATGATAAACGAGAAAATTGACATTGACCTTTCTGACGTTGCTTTTGATTTCGAGTATCAAGGCAATAAGCTTGGAAACAAATTAAGTAATTTTCAGGTCACTTCGGACAAGATGAAAATCGAGCTAAAAACCTGTGCGCGAGGCAAGTAAGTATGCCAACTATTCATCACAAGGGAAATAATTTATTTTCTTTTACATTGCTTTGGCTCAAAGAATTTGTGCCGGTTGTACGATTTGACCGGGCGTCATTTAAAGCAGGCAAGTCTGCCCTACTATTGGAAAGAAAAGATGCGGTTGAATTGTCTGATAAAATCGATGCGCATAAACGAAAGGCATCTCTTATTTCGATAATTACCTCGCCAGGAAACCTGACCGTTCCATTCAAAGTGGAAAGAGGAATGGAATCTCTGGATCGCGACGGATATTTAACTCCAAAAACAAGCGGCTTGTTTACAAACGTCAGCATTACGCCTAGCGCGCCATTCGAAATCTGTCTTGATAAAAGTTTTGAGCTAAAAGTAAATATAACTGGAAATGATAAAAGGCAATTTTTTGTAGATTTTTATGCCAATGACAATCCCGATGATTTCTTTCAAGGGGATTTAAAAAACATATTTTGTGGAAGAGTTGAGTTTAAGGTATACCCTGATGTTTTTATGGAACACGAATGCGATCGACTAATCGATGAAATCAACTTCATACAACCTTTCGCCGATGCTGGATCGCCGTCAGAGTATGCTGGCAACTATTGCATGTCTGCTGCGGAAAGAGGACTGTCAAAGCTGCTTAATAACACTTCAGACTTCTATAGCGTTGACCGAAGTCATAAAAGGCTGAACAATATTGGCTTTGGAGGGAAAAATGCTAACGATCGAGGCGCATTTTTCCATACCCAAGGGTTTGTCGAAAGCAGCTTTGTTTTTAAAGACTACCAGATAAAACATAAGCTTCGATTAGCGACAAAAAATGACGTAGATTTTAGTGCTAATCTATATGACGTTGTCCAGCTAAATACCGGATCAGAATTGCAAAAATATTTACAAAATAGCATCCAAGACAAAATAGGTTTTCATGTTTATTATCTATCAATAACCGAGGCTTTTCATACTCTTCTTCTCGTCGTGGATAATAGAAACCCAGGAAACGAACAATATGCAATTTATGATCAGCATGGCAAGACCTCTTCCTTTGGCAATTTTTCGGATATTGAAGCAGGATTTGCTCGACAGACAAGCTGGACTTTTCTCAATTCCTACAGGAATTCTGGCTATAAACCGAATATATACACAGGAGTCACTACCCGTCTATGGAAAATAAGAAGAAAATTATAACTTTTTTGTCTTTTGGTTTAGCAACACTAGTTTATCACCTAAACGAACCAAGCATAGCTTTTAGTTCGATGACGCAAAATGTTAATAAAGTTGCAGCCAGTAATCGGAAATACATTGGAAACAATTTATACAAAAATAGAAAGAATGAAATTTTTTTAAAAGTTAAAAACCGAGGACTTCTACACCCTTCGCAACTAAGTAAGCCAATAAAAAAATACATTTATTTAGACAAAGTATATATAGACCATGAAAAGGACCTGGTTGCCCTGAAAAAGATACTAGACATTAAAACATTTAAACAGGTCAGTGCTTCTGGGTCATACTTTATGGATCGCGCTTACATTTATGTGTATATGACAACGCCACACCCAGTTCAGTTTTTTGCCCTGCCTCGTGGCGGAGAAAGATTTCTTGATACTGACAGAAATTTCCTCTTGCACAAAAAAACTTTATATTACCAAGGAAATACAGTTCAGGGTCTCGACGTTGATAATTTATCTATTGTAAAATATAAAAATAAAGATGATGGAGATTTTTTGGAATTTGTTACCGATGGCAAGTCTATTTACTATTCAACTCAGGCAATTAATAAAGAAGATTTGAAATTTTTTCATGGTTTATCTGAGTTTGACAAGAATAAAATCATTAAACGTTTTGCTTTAGACTAGCACTACTTCATTGAGAGGAGATCTATTAGATCTTTAGGCAAGGATTCCAGTTTCACCGCATCGGGTGATCCACTAGCTACTAATTTACCTTGTTCGAGCACTACTACTTGATTACACCGCGACCACCAGTAATCAGGGTTAGAAGTAGCTATTATTAACCCACCCTTTTTATTCCACAAGTTTATTAACAACTCGCCCAGACCTTCAGCTGTGAAAAAATCGAGCCCCGCAAATGGCTCATCCGCCAACAGATAGCGAGGATTAGCAACCATCGCTCGCGCTAATCCTAATCGTTTGCGCATTCCTCCAGAAAACTGCTCAGGCATACGCTTTTCGTGACCTTCTAGTCCCACTGCTTTTAAAACCTGGCCAGCCAGCACTTCTGCTTCTCCCCTGCTTTTTCCTCTCCTCAGCAGAGGTAAAGAAACATTGGCCAATGCATTCATGGAATCGAAAAGGGCATCATTTTGAAAAACATAACCAAAGTAATTTCGCGTTATCTTCCACGCACTATTTCTTGCCATATCCAAACCATCGACAACGACTCTACCCGTTAAAGGGTTGATAAGTCCACATATCACTTTTAATAGTGTCGATTTACCACTTTGAATTTTTCCAGTAACTAAAGAAACTCCTTCTTCAAATTGCGCGGAAATTGGACCCAAAATTACCTGATCTTTTATACCAACGCTTAGCTCGATTACCTCTATCACTTCAATTTCCCATCTTTTTTCGTATCCAGCCAAAAAGACGTTGCGAACTCATTTTTTTCATTTTTCCTCTAGACAATGTCCACGTAATTACTACGCCAGCAAGAAACATTATAACCAGCAATGCCAACCCACCCATTACCGGAATTCCTCGCACCACGAAATCGAATCTAGAGAATGATACAAAAGCTCCAATCATCAAACCACATGCCAAAAACCCCATAAAACTTACTAGCCCCAAACCTTTTATGCTATTATTAATTTTATCTAGCCCTTCGCTAGAAACATTGACCTTAAAATGCCCACCTTCAAAATCTAGTAAAATCTGCGAAAGTTGAGCGGGCACATCTGTGGCATAAGTCTGTAATCGCAATAAAGCGCGCATTCCCATAGTGCTTATACCAGTAGATTGGTTCCAATTTAGTAGAAGCTCTTTGGCATAAGGAAGCATCGCTTCCCCTACGTTCAATTCCGGGTGAAGCCAGCGAAGAAGGCCTTCAATTGCCACCGATGCACGAGATAACAATGTGTACTCTTTTGGTATACGAATACGATACCTTACTGCAAGATTCAATAGTTGAGGCACCAGCTTTCGTGCATCAATCTGATCTAACGTATTTTCTGGAGCTAAATACGAATCGAGAATGCTCTCGATTTCGTTTCTAAACGCGCTCATACGAGTACGATCACTAGGAGTTGCCACTTTATACAACAGGCGCGCCACCGTATCAGCATCGCGCAAAGAAACCGCAAGCATAAGCAACACCAGCGTCTCTTGCATCTGGCGAGTAAGACGCCCTACTACTCCAAAATCTAGTAATCCAATTTTACCACCCTCAACTACTAAAATATTGCCCGGATGGGGGTCGCCGTGAAATATGCGATCATGAAAAAGCTGCTGAAACGATTCCTCTATTATCCTCGAAGCCAATAATTTACGATCGTGTTTTTCTAAATCAATGGAACGTATTTTTTCTCCTTTTATATATTCCATGGTCAGCACAGTGCGACTGCATAGCGAGTCGTGCACTTTGGGAATAATCAAATATTTTCTCGACCGCGCACAATTAAAAAAATCTTGAATATTGCGCGCCTCGTTGCGAAAATCGAGTTCCGCTTTTATAGACGCGTCAAACTCTTCCACAATACCTACTGGCGAATAAACCGCAGTTTCTTTCAAAATAGCTTCGATTGCGCGAGCTGCGTAATACAGCAAATCCAAATCAGCGCGTATTCGTTCGGCAATTCCTGAACGCTGAACTTTTAGTACCACCTCCTCGCCTTTCAGTGTCCGCGCTCGGTGTACTTGCGCAATAGAGGCCGAAGCGAGGGGTTCTTCCTCTACCCACTCGAAAACCTCAGGTAATGGTCGACCGAAAGACTGTTCAATTTCGCGAACAACATGCGCCATTGGTTCGGCAGCAACTGCATCTTGCAAGTATGAAAGCTCTTGAATGTATTCGGCAGGCAACAGATCGGGGCGAGTGGAAAGAATCTGTCCCAACTTAATAAAGGTAGTGCCCAAATCGGAAAGTAACAGCCGGAACCTACGGGCAGTTGATTCCCGAGAGTCAGCACGTTCCTCCTGCTTTTCTACCCGGCCTAGCACTTCCCACAGGCGAGCTCGCTCAAGAATTTCTCCAAACCCATAACGTAGCGCCAACGCGGCGATTTCTCTTAGCCTATTGAGGTCCCTAAAAGCCTGAATCATTTAAGCTGCCCTGAGATTATTGGTCATCTAGGGTCGAAGAAGTCTGCAAGGTTGCCTTCCCAGCATTTTCTTTTCTTTCATACGCCCGAATAATCTCTTGAACTAGTGGATGCCTGACCACATCAACTTCGCTGAAAGTACAAAAATGAATTCCTTCTACCTGAACAAGAATTTGACTTGCTTCCACCAAGCCACTGGCACGACCTACTGGAAGATCTACTTGGGTAACATCACCAGTGATTACTGCTTTCGATCTAAACCCCAACCGAGTCAAAAACATTTTCATCTGTTCGGAAGTAGTATTTTGTGCTTCATCCAAAATCACAAATGAGTCGTTCAGCGTTCGTCCACGCATAAAAGCCAGGGGAGCAATTTCGATTACGCCGCGTTCCAATAGCTCGGATACTTTTTCCATATCCATCATGTCGTGAAGCGCATCGTACAGTGGCCGAAGATAAGGATTCACCTTTTCCGCAATGTCACCAGGTAAGAACCCAAGCTTTTCACCTGCCTCCACTGCTGGCCGAGTCAGAATGATGCGCTTAACCTGCCTCCCCAAAAGAGCCGCCGCGGCCATTGCCATGGCCAAGTAAGTCTTGCCAGTGCCAGCGGGACCAATACCAAAAACTATATCGTGTTCACGAATAGCTTTGACATAACACTTTTGCGCCAAACCCTTAGGAGATATAGGCCGCCTGCGGTTAGATACCAACACCGTATCCAAAAAAATATCTTTCAAGACAGTGGAGGGATCAGTAGTCAGAATCTTGATTGCTTGCTCAACATCCTCTAGATAAAGACTGTAGCCTGCACCCAGTAACTCATATAGGTTCTGCAAGAGGTTCCTTGCAAAACTAACCATCCCAGGTTCCCCGCTGAGTATCACTTGGGTTCCTCTTAACCCAATAGAGACATGTAGGCGACGCTCAATTAACCGAAGATTTTCGTTACGGCCACCACACAAAGCTCTCACTAAACTGTTGTCGGCAAATTCCAAAGTCGATGGTGTTGTTTCTTGTACGGACCCTTCCATTCAAATCCCCGTCCTCTTCTTTGAGGCAATGGCAAAACCCCAATTTTCTGCTTTGGGCAAGCAAAGCTCGCCGTCGCTCTACTCGGGGCTCTTGCCCCAAGCCCCATTTGCCGGCGGGTTTTGCAATTGGCTACTTTGCCAAACTATTGCACCGGCGGCAAAAGAATGTAGCCGTTTTCCGACACTTTGCGATAATAATATTGATTACGCCAGGGATAACGAAGTTCACGACCAGAAAGAATCCCTGCTGTGCCGAGTTCTTCTAATTTGTTAGGAAGACTCCCCTTCTCCAACGCATAGGTTTCTAGACTAGTATGTATACGCGCAAGCTGTGCTCGGGAAGCGATTCGCTGAATAGCTGGATCATCAAGGGTATACTCGTCAGTAGAAATAGCAAAAGGACTATGGCGGGCACGCGTCACCATAAGCCCTATAAGGGCTATCAATGCCAAACCAACCGTCCATCTACTTAGCCATTGGAGAAGCTTGTCCCCTCTGCTAAGGCTTGATTTATTAGCATCAGTTTTCGGTTTTTCTACATCTAAATACCCCTCTTCCACAAGGCGAACTAGCGCTTTGGAAGTTTCAAATGCGCCCAAACGAGAGTGATCAATAATCCAGGAGGCACTCTTTCCGGGATTTGCCAACTGAAAAATAGCTCTTTCTGATTCACTCCATCCGGATTTTTCGTTCGAGGAGTCACTTTCTTGAGCAAATGCCTCGTCAAATGCCAAGTCAATTTTGCTATCAATCCCCTGTGCAGTCTCCTGCTCTTGGATTGGCGACGATGGGGGGAGTTCTCGCAAGCGCAGAAAGGAAATTGAGGCATCAGTTAGCTTGCGACGAATTGCTGGCCATTCGTCTATCTGCCGAAAACCCTCCATGAGAACACTTTCTGCTCTAATCGGCGTCACGTATTCTGGATCATAATCAATCAGTTTGGCTTCAAAAGCATAGTTTCCACTTTTCCAGGAAAAAAGACGATAAATCGTTTCATTAATTTGTAGTAGCGCCATCTGCTGCAAGGTTGGACGATCGATTGCTTGCAGTTCAACCAAAACATCACCCAGTTTTTTTAATGAATACTTTTGCTTGTTTAAGGCATCTTCTAGTATTTTTGAACTAATTATATCTGCTCTAACTAACATCTCTCCCAAAAGTTGTTTTGGTCTACGTCCAGGATCTTCGGCCCCGACCACTTTTCCGTCCAGAAACAGCACCTGAACCTGTTCTGCTTTGTTTCGAACAGTCAGAACCCCAGTTTTCTGCTGTTGCGCAATCAACTGAAAGATGTCACTAATACCAAAATCGTTCAGTGTTCCGTTTAAGGCCATTTTTCTCCTCGACCGGCCGCATTATCGATTAACATTTGCAGTTCGACGAAATATGTCTCGCACACCCACGACCCAAACCATAAACCACCCAAAGCTTAAAACAATAGTGCGTCCCACCCCCAGAAACCGGCCAACGGGAACTGCTATAAGCTCCCCTCCCACACACGGGAGAAAAAGAACAAAAAACGCTAGTAATAGAATTGTACCCTTTATAGAATATCCTAAAAAAATATGCCCGCTTCCAGGCAAAATGAAAGAAATAACTTGAGCAACTCGATATTTAATTTTCTGGTACTGTTGAATGCTTTTTTCTTTTGCCATCCTAACAGCAGTATTAACTGGACTTCTCTGCACAAAAATAGTTGTACACTGGCCACAGAGACCGTTTCCTGCAAGAATAGTATTGCAACGACTACATACCGGTTTGCCGCATTTCGCACATTGCGTGCTAGGAGCTGCAACAAAAATTGCAGTTACTAGGAAAAGACCAAGTACAATCATAAACGTCGGAAATAAAATTGTTTTTGGAATTGGACCAAAAAACCTTTTTTGTAAGCTTTCTTTTAAAAGCATAATACCAGCTAAATCTGTTTTCTTGAACAAATTATACATTTTTGAATCAAGGGCTATACTAGCTATAAAACGATTTGCTCGATAGTCAATCGATTGCTCATGCAAACGCTCGGAAAGCTCCGAATCAAGATCGGCCACCTTTTTAGAGTACTCGTTGATTCTTTCCTGCTCTCGTAAACTTGGAGAAGCCTTACTAATAAGCACTAAAACTCTTACAAGATTATAGTAAATTTCTGCTCGGGTATTATCACTTTGCAAAGCCTGCCGATATGCTCCACGAGCACTTTCAATATCTCCCAGTAAAAGAAGTGCATTACCCAGTTCTACTAATGCTTGCGGAGAAGAAGCTCGAAGTTCCGCAGCCTTTCGCAATAACGACACTGCTTCAGTAATCTGACCATGACGCCGATACCATTTGCCCAGTAATATTAGACTCTCTGCAGGTGAGGTCGAATCCTTCTCCAGGTTGTTTTCCAAAATCTCACGTGCTTTTATTCCTTCCAATCCCCCATTTTCCAAAAACCATGCCGCCTCCGCAGTGGCATTATTAAACGAATATTTTTTCACCAGCGAGGGAACAAGCCATGGGACCAAGCAAATAAGAGTTAACGCCAATCCAATTACTAACTTCTCGACTCGGCTCATATAAAGCCAAACTGAAGCCGTCAAAAAAATAGAACAAACGATAAATCCAAAACCAAATACAAAAGGAACTATGATGATAAATATGGCAAGAAAGCCAGTAAGCACAGATGACGCCGCGTGAGAAAACAAATGATTGAAGTCATGAAGAAATACACCAGAATGTTTAAAAAAAACTATAGCTAGCATTGTACCAAATGCAACTAGAGCTGCTAAAACCACATAGGCAATAATTTCTAAAATTATGGAGCTACGCCACCGTGGTTCTTGGAAAGAAACCTTAAAAGCATTCCATACTGCGCCAATAGTTTTAATAAAACTTATTCGTTCATGTTTCCAAGAAGTATAAGCGACCTGCCAATGCGCTGAAGGCAATTCAGGCGCAATTGCTAACGCAAAAAGCGCTCGCCGATATGCCTCTGCACAGTCATCTTTGATTATTGCTTCAATCTCTCGGCCAATTACTATACTAAAAGAGTAAAGATTCTTATATGCTAATTCCTCACGAAGTTGCAATATTTTCTGTTCGTGAGTAATTATATTTTTTTGATCTTTAGCTTTCACTGCAGTTTTGCGTGCATCCCATGCTTCCTTGAGTTGGACAGCTCCATCTTTGGGAGGAAGAATAATCCCAAGAAACGTTGTTCTGCCACCTTGATCACCCCCCTTGGATATGGATTTAGAAACAATAGGAGCCACCTGGAAATGCGTTGGAGCAATATCTAGCGCATAGGTTGTCCCAAAGTCTAAAAAAAATACCAGCCACGCCAAACAAAAATGGAGGCTTACTTTGGTAAACACCCACTGGTTTGCATTGCTGCTCAGCAGAGCGCATGAACTTCTTCGATATCTAATAAGCGCCTCCATACTGGGCGAAATATGTTTAAAATTATTGACCGGATGCCATGATTACCCGATCGCCTATCGCCACTTCGCGTATTGAGCGCAAAACCAAGCCAGTAGATGCGGTCTCTTTCACGTCTACGACTACTACTATCGATTTTTTTTCCTTGGGATACTTATGTTCTTCCCCTTGAAACAAAGGGTCCCCTTGGCTGGTTACTGAAAATACATTTCCTACCTCTACACCATCTTTAGAGCCTTTATCGATAAACACTACGTGGTTTTCTCCCAACATAGGCAAAGAAGGAACCATGGAAGTTAAGATAACTCCTTCAAGATTACGGCTATTTTTTTTAAACGTAACATCTTTTTTGAATACCCCCATGGGTCCCAAAAAATCACCACGGTGAATTTCTTCACTAGCATTTTCAATAATTCCAGAAACTACTTCTTGGTCAACCTTAACAATGCGAACTCTTCCAACAATGCGCGTTAAATAACCAAATTTTACGTTACTAACCGGATGAATAATCTCCTGAGTTGTTTTGAATATACTGTAATATTGTCCTACTTTCACTGTCGATCTGTTGCGAAACCGCAAATAAACCTTGTCGAAATCAGAAAGCATTTCTTTTTCAGCCCATGCCCTCTCAATTACACCCGAGTCTACTAACTCTTTTTGGGTCACCAATCCCTGCTGATTGTAGATACGTTTGCTTGCCAAACCAAACCCAATTTGGGTACCCGTGGCTACCGAAACCCATTCCTCTGAGGAATTATCTGGGTTTGACAAAACAGCTCGGTCACCTGGCGCCACTTGAGTAGACATTTCTTCTTTTACTAGAAAACGAATCTCGTTGCCCGGATAAATCCAGTGGGGATTTTCAATTTGCGGATTCTTGGACCAAACTTTAGGCCAAGTCCATGGATCTCCCAAAAAACGCTCAGAAATATCCCACAAGGTGTCGCCTGATTGCACAGTGTAAGCTTCTTGATTTGGCGAGCGCCATTCTTCTACCCTATTCTTCGAGTACAATTGGTCGTCTTCTTGGGCCGAAGAATTACCCCATGTCGCTAGACTAGCTAATAACACCGCCGGAATTGCCGCCTTCATGACTCTTCCCCCAAGTTTAGACTTTTTACATTTCTATTTCGATCATAGAAGTCGGCCAAAACAAGTGTCAAGGTGGGTAGAAAAGTAATAAACTAAAACTCAATTGCCGACATCAGTCGCCATCTAAAACAATAAAAGAAATGTGCCTACCTGTGTGACCATAATCGCGCCGATAGCTGAAAAACAATTCTGGCTCGCAACAGGTACACCTTTTTAAGACATCAATTCTTTCCGAACTCATCCCGCTTTCTAACAAGGTAATCCTATTAATCTCAGCAAGATCGATATATGTATTTCCATTTCTTTGGCATATCACTCCACCACCGAACATTGCTTTAAAACCACTGGCTATATCATCGCCCACTTGATAACAACAAGATCCAATAGCTGGCCCAATAGCAGCAATCATTTTTTTTGGAGATGCATCATATCGTTTTACCATCTCCTCAACTGCCTTTTTAACGATCACCAATCGCGATCCCTTCCAACCCGCATGCACGGCGCCAATTGCTTTTACATCAGGAGCGTAAATAAGAATGGGAACACAATCGGCAGTGCGAATGCACAAAACCAAATTGCGCGCTTTAGAGATCATTCCATCCGCCTCTCCCAACACTAATGGTTCGTTCGGTATTAATTCGTCCTTTGGGAAATCGGCCTCAAGAATTCGGTTTCCATGCACCTGTTTTACATACATCAATCGGCCACGACATGTTCCTAAAGCAGAAGCAAGAAGCTGCTCATTCTCTTTAACACTGGCAGAGCCAATTTCGGCGGACAATCCGTAATCTGCACCCAGGCTTCCAAAGTTGAGTAAAGAAAAACCGCCGGCATCATTCTCTGTCTTTCGAACGCAAAACCCATGCCTAACAGGTATCTGTGAGGAACTAATGAACATGACCAACCCGAAAATTACCCACTACGGGCTCAAAAAAGTGAATTGACAGATGTAGCCTATGTCGCCAATATACCTAACAGGTAGGCGTTTTCTCCTTTCGATTTTTTTCCTTGACCACGCCTAGCCGACAATTTGATGTCTAGAATATCGCTGAGCTCACTGAATCGAAAATTCATATTTATTGCGGGAATGCCTGCGCTGGTAGCCATTGTGCTGCTTGTTAGCGACTTTTCCCAACAAATACAAGAAGCGGTAATCGCTTCCAGCGCCATAGCCCTATATATCTTGCTACATCACCTGGTGGGACGCCCACTTTGCAGGTTACTGAAAATAGTCAAGCGAGCAGAGAAAAACGGGTTTCTGGTACGCGCTCCGCTTGAAACCCAGGATGAAATTGGCCAACTGGCGACTGTCTTTAATTCCATGGTCACCAGAATAACCGCCATGAAAGTCACGGAAATTGAAACCTCTCGGGAAATTGAATCCATCCAACGCCAATTAGATTTGCAAGTAGAACTCGAAAAACAGCGCGGAATTGTCGAGCAAACTAACCGTGCCCTTGCTCACCGAGTCAAGGAGATGAGTCTTCTGCTTGAAATTGCTACCTCTCTCAACTCTACCTTGGCCTTACCAGAGATTCTTAGCAGAGTGACCGAAATGGTTGCAGTTAGCATGGGTGTAGACCAATTCACCGTCATGCTACTTGATGACAATAATCAAGAATTACAGGTGGTGACATCTTTTGGATACCGTAAAGAAGAACTCACTGGTTATCGACTAGGAGTGGACACTGGGGCTTGTGGCCTTGCCGCAACCAGTCGAGAAACCATCTATATCAGCGATCTAATGAACGATTCTCGCTACTTTCGTAGCCATTTAGACCCTGTTACCGGCGGTTCTCTAGTATGCATGCCCATGATTTGTAGGGAGAAATTAGTGGGGATTTTGAATTTCATGCGCTTTTCCAAAAACGCTTTTTCCGAGAACGACATAGTATTGTTACAGCTAGTCGGAAACCAGGCAGCTATGTCTATCATGAACGCACAACTTTATTCCGACACTTTAGAAATGGCAATGCTCGACCCTCTGACTGGATTGTTTAACCGACGCCACCTTTATTCCAGTTTAGACACGGAGATAGCCAGAGCAGAGCGTGCTGCAAATTCAGTCTCGGTGCTTCTGATCGACGTAGATCACTTTAAGCGTATCAATGATTCCTTTGGACATCTGATTGGCGACGCAGTTCTTAAGACAATTGCCGCCATCTTCCAATCGTCAGTACGCAAAACTGACACCGTTGTTCGTTTCGGAGGAGAGGAATTCCTTATTATACTTCCGAAAAATCCGTCGGAAGCTTCCCATATCGGCGAAAAAATTCGTCTCTTAGTAGAAAATACCGATTTCGAGAAGCATGCAACCGCGTCCCATATCGGAAGAATTACCATATCACTTGGTATAGCTAGCTTTCCTGAGCATGGAGGTTCAGTGGAACAACTTTTGAGTGCGGCTGACTCAGCTCTTTTTCATTCAAAGCGCACGGGAAGAAATAAATTCACTATTTATTCCCACGGCATGGACTTACACCCTAATCGAAGGCGCCACTTTTCTAGCTCTTCTCTTATTTCCAACCCAGAGAACGACCCGGAAGGCAGCTACCCGAGTTGCGATGATCAACTTACTCTGAAATCCTGCTAGGTCGCGGCTATTTCTCTTCCAGATTGTCAATTTCGTCTTCCAAATTGTTCCATTCCTCATCCTCCTTTTCCTTGCCAGCACTTGATGCACTAGTAATTGGTAATACAGCGGCTGGACGTTTTTCTTCACGCTGAGCTGGCGAAGAAGGAATTCTTGCTGACGGGGCGGCTGAACGAGGTATGCCTATTCCCGGGTTTCCCCCGGCTCTCGCTTTAAATCGCGCCAATTCCAATTCTACAACTTTCAGCGCCTTGGCTCTCTCTTGAACCGACTGCTGCAGCCTTTGAACTTCCATTAGTCGTTGCTGTTCCTTGCGCTCAACTTCCAATTTGTATTTCTGCGCTAGCTCTTCTAACTCGGTAACATGCTTATCTTCCAAGCTCTTTTTCTCGCGAAACGCCATTTGTAGTCTCTGCAGCAACTCGGCAACACGAGACTCCATTTGGCCAATTTTTGCGGTAGCTTCTCGCTCTATCCGCGATTTTGCACTTACCGCAGACTCCAGAGCTTGCTCCATTTCTTGTATTCGTTTTATTCGCAAGGCAAGTTTCTCATTGGCTTCGGCAACAATTTTTGCACGTTCCTCTTTGGCTGCTTCCATAGCGTGAAGCAGCTCTTTTGCCCGCGATGCCTCTCTAGCAGCGTTGGCGGCCAGCCCTTCTGCTTCCCGGCGACGCTCAGCCCGCTCACCAGCAAGCAACGAATTGAGTTCACTCAATTTGGCATCCCGCTGGCCATAACCCTGCGTCATGTCTTGACGCAGAACTTCTTTTTCGGCAACTACCTCATCAATTTTACTCACCAGCTCATTAGCCTGACCGGTACGTTCAGCCAATTCGCCTTGCAACTGTGCCACCTCGGCTTCAAATGCCGTGCGCAAGTTGGAGATATCTTGTAAATAACGTTGTACCTTATCTTGCTCTGCCGCCAATGTAGCTTCCAGAATTCGGATTTGTTCTCCGCGTACTGTTAACTCTCGGTGAGAAGCCTCATTACTCCTTCGTGCTTCTTGAGTAGCCTGTTCTCTCTTGCGCTTTTCGTCAGACAACTCCTGAGAAATGGTAGCTAAATCTTTTTGCAGCAGCTCCTCGCGGCGAGACAATTCCAACGCCACTCCATCTAGGCGTTCCTCAAGTCCCACTACTTTAGTCTCTGCCTCCGCCAAATAAACACGAAGTTGAGTAAGCTCTGCCTCTCTAGTTCCTAGGGCGTTTTTCACTTCTCCTAATTCCGACTCCAACTCAGAATTCATTTCCTTAGCCAAGTCGCGCTCGCCCACTAATCGCGAAGTAAGTGACTCGAATTCTTCGAAGCGCGCAGCGGCAATTTCCGCATCAGCTAAACGTGCTTTCTTTTCCGTTTCATACGACTTGGTAGCTTCTTCGATTTCACTAAGCAGATGGTTAGCCTCGGCTTGTGCTGCTTCCTTGTTGTCACTCACCTCTTTTTCTAAGCGATCAATTTCTCTACGTGCAGCGTGCAAATCAGCTTCCCGCTCAGCTTTCTCCTGCCGAGTCGAGGCGTGCTCTTTCTTTTCTTCGTCGATTTCCCCTCTTAATTGGAGCAGGTCTTTCTCGCGAGCCTGCTGGATAGCAATCGCTTCTTCTAGTTTATTGGCCAGAAGTTTTCTCTGCTCGTTACCCGCAGCAATTTGGTCTTGAAGACTATCTTCGCGCTGCATAGCTGCTTGTCGGGTGTTTTCCAGCACCTCTTCCAGTTCCCCAATTTGGGCCTGATGAATGGCGATCTGTTGTTGGAAAGCTGCGTCTCCTTCAGATTTATCCTTGTCGAGCCTAGCCCACGAATCCTCCAACTGGAGAATAGTAGCGCGAAATCCAGCAGCTTCTTGCTCGAACTGCGCAGCTTCGGCAGCTCTAGTCTCTTTCAGCAACTCAATTTCTTGCTGCATTAGCGAAATGCGCTGGTCGCGGGAGGCCAGCTCTTCCAATAAACCTTGCTCACGTTCTTCTGCCGCTTCACGAGTTTTGGCAAGTGTGCTCTCAAGATTTGCATTTTGCTCGTTAAGCTCTTTTTCGGTACGAGCCGATTCTTCTTCCAAAGTGGAGAGATCACTTTCCAAACCTTGGATGCGTTCTTGATGGGTGGAAATAATGTCCGCAAGATCTTGCTCTCGCTCTTTAGCCTTGATTCGAGTCTCTTCCAACTCGTGAGCTAACGAATCAATGTTCTCGGAGAGTCTTGATTCCGACTGCCTTTTTTCCTCCAGCAACTGCTGGTACTGCTCATCGCGCTGGGCCTCACTCTGCGCTTTTTCTTGCATAAGTAATGCGTATTTTTGATCTCGCCCCTGTTCGCTTTGGTTTTTGGCTTCCTCTAAGGCTGCGTAACGTTCTTCTAATTGCTGCTCACTTTGAGCCTTGGCCGCTTCCAACTCGGAGTATCGCCGAACAGCCTCCTCAATTTCCGATCCAGCAAGAGCAAGGTCTCCTCGGGTACGTTCCAGCTCTTCGGACAAGACCTGAATTTGCCCGTAAAGTTCTTCTTCGACCGTCTCTCCATGCGCTTTGACTGCTTCCAGCTCGCCTTCAAGTTCACCAATGGTCGCTAGATCGGCACTAATTCTTGCAGAAAGCTCATTCTCCTTGGCAACCGCCCTTTCGCGCTCGCTGTGAAGCGAATCCTCCAGCTTAGCTATGCGCTCGTCTCGCTGGGCAACTCTTTCCGAAAATGCCTGCCACATTCCATCGCGCTGGCAACGCAAAGACTGGCGCTCACGCTCGACATCAGAAAGCTCCTGCTCGGTTTCACCGAGGCTCGCTAATAAATCGTCTCGCTCGCGTCGCAGTTCCTCTTGCTTTTGCTTAGAATCTTCTTGTAGCAATTCCAACTGCGCCTGCTTTTCCTCCAGCGATTGCCGAGTACGGAAAATTTCGACTTCTTTGGAACCAACTGCGCTTGCCGTCTCCGCCTTTACTGCTCTTAGCTCTCTATCGAGCGCTGCTAAACGAAAATCTCTTTCCTGCTTCAAAAATTCACTGTGCTCTTGAGATTTCGCTAGATCTTGCGCCAAACCACAAATCTCATGTTCTCGCACTGCCAAAGTGTGAACAAGCTCTTTCTCGCGAAGCTCTGCCTTGAGTACATCTACTTGGTATTGCTTAGAGAGTGTTTCGTAGTCATTGCGGGCAGATTCCAACTCAAAACAACGAGAACTCAGCTCTTCTTCTTTATGCCGTAGTTCACTTTTTTGGACATTGATTTCCTTTTCCTTACTAGCGACAACCTCGATAAGTTCTTTTTCCTGCGAAAACTTCTGCAGTAGCAATTCATCTAGCGCGATACCGTGTTCCTGCTCCTTCTGCAAAAAAACATTCCGCGCATCGTTGAGCCGGTGCATGAACTCATCAACTTGATGCTTAAGAGCTTGAATTTCTACGTCTTTTTCATGGAGTCGATCGTCAGCTACTAATAGTTCTCTTTCCCGTGAGCTCCAAATTTCGCTTATGCGAGCAATCTGCGCTTCTCGAATTTTAAATTCCTCGCGCAAAAGCTGCAATTTACCTTCAGGAGTGGAAAGCAATTCTCTCTTAGTGCTACGCCTGATTTGGTTTTTGGCTTCTGCCAGCAGCTCCGCTTTACGATCGGCAATTGAACCAAAACACCTCTCCAAAAAAGCTCGGTCTTCTTCGGTAATAGCGCTTCGGCGTTCTCGTTTAGGCACCGGCGGGGGCTTAGCGGGTAGCCGAGGAGGAGTCGCCGGCATTCGCACCGCTTCCTTTTCTGGTTTTGAACCAGGAGGACTAGAATCCGACGCCTCTGTCTTGTTTTGTCCGGATGGCTTGGAAACCCGGCCAAATGCTGCTTCTATGTCCTCGTCGCCCTCTCCGCGATCATCGTTCCCATGGTCCCCATCGTGGTCATGGTCGAGCGTCGTTTTTTGAGTGGCATGATCGTCAGTGGAATCACTAGGTTCATCTGCGGCTGCTAGTTGGGGTTTGACCGGGGTGTCGATCGGAGCAGCACTCGGAGTAGCACTCGGTGAGACCTCAGTGGTAGCTTCTATTGGATGGGTTTCAATCAAAAAGACTTCCTCGGTAACGTCGAGAGGCGAGTTGAGCAATCCGTCGGCTGTTGTTGCCAATGATTCCAGTTCAAAAGGGATTTGTAAGTATGCGTCAGCTGCAGATGGAGTTGCCTGGTGATTTTCAAATGTCTCCAGACTAGCCTCAGATGAAATTATAATGACTGGAAAACTTCCGAAACGGCCCTTTTTTAGTACGCCACAAAATGAAAAGCCGCTCTGATCGGGCAATTCGGCGCGCAACACTACCAAGTCCGAACAACGGGCTTCCAACTCGCGCACTGCTTCTCCGGTATCCGCGGCGATAGTAGTAAGAAAACCTGCATTACGCAAAACTGCCGCTATTGACAGAGCGAAGTCTTGCTGGCTCTCGACGATAAGGATTCGGCGTGGGTCCATGGCCCCCAGTCTCTTTTTTTTTAGGGCACGCCTTCAACCTGGCGAGCCGGTCTTATAGACCAATCCAAGAACATTTAACGAGAACAACATGCTAGCACGTGAACGGCCTTTTCAAGGGAGAATATCCGAAAAGAACATGTCCCAACCATTCATCAGACGCCTTCCCACTTTCTGGTAACAATTTTGCCCCACCGGAAAGGTATTGAAAAGAGGGGCGCTTGGAATCTACCTTATTTTTGAGAACGTCATCTAGGCGACTAATTTTTTTCCCTTCCTCACGATTCATTTCGCACACATCAACGCCTAATAGGGAGGCATAAAGCTCTTTCCACTTAGCTTGTACTTGTTCAGCAGAGAGTTTTCTTTTTGCCAGCCACCGCGCCTTTTCTCCCATAGCCACTCGCAGCAAAGGATTACGAGCCAATTCTACCAGTTTTTCCGCTAAGTCGTTTTCATCCTCAGGAGAATGAAAAGAAATACACTCCGCGTCAGCTATTTCGCGAACCATTGGAAGATCTGCTGCTAGAACCGGCCTACCGGCTGTCAAATAACAAGCAATTTTGCCCACCGGCGCCCCTTGAGAACGATTACGTTCACTATTATCTAAGGGGGCAACCCCTATATCCACCGAAGACAACAAATAGTTCCAATCAGTCGATTCAGTCAGTTCGATGTATTCAACCAGGTTTTGCAAATTAAAATCCATCACCATTTTCTCTACCTTTTGTCTTTGTACGCCGTCACACTCCCCCGCCAAAATCAATCGCATTGGCGCAAGTTGGGTAGAAATAGTCATGGCTGACAACAGAGTAGTGATTCCTTGCCAAGAGTTGTGATTTCCCAGATACAAAATTTTCATGGGGGTCCGATCAGGCTTCTCCAATGACTTTCCCGAAAAAACCTTTGCGCCAACTACCGTAGGCACCATGGTAATTTTCTGCCGAGGAACTCCACGAGAACGAACAAAAGACGCGGTTTGTTCGCACCCTACCACCACTGCGTCAGCATTCAGAAGACAAAAAAGTTCTTGCTTACTCATTCTTGCGATGAACTTCTCTTCCAAACCTGGATGGGTGTGACCGAGTTCAATCGAGGGAAATCCCAGTGCCTCGTAAATCAAGCGATAACCATAGGTTGCTTGCAAGCTACATAGTAACGATCCGCCATAAGGATCGGTAAAATGTACTACACGATAACGAGCTGTCTCCATATGTCGGCGCAATGCTCGTTCGAAAGCATAAACTCGCGCAGGAAGTTGCCCTTCTCCCACGGGGATTCGTAGCAACTGCGCACCTTGAAATTGTTCGACGGGGCTAAAGTTGCTGGGCTTTATAGTCATGACGTCCAATTCTGTGCACAGAGCAATGCTTTGCAAGTAATTCTCGGCCCTGATCCCTAAGGAAGTTCGACTAGGAAGCACCTGAAAACTGCAGTATAAAACCCTGTCCAGGCTTTTGTTCACCAGCGTCTCCTTTCGCATCGAATGCTAGCTATGCGCTTTCTTTACGTTTGCGTCATACCTTAGTGTATCGGTGACTCCTGACCTATTTACCTCACTGTTCACAAGTGTAGACTGTTGTCATGTAAAAGAGGAGATGTATTAGTCACTAGCCAAATTAAAATGGTTTTAAAGTCATTTATGGAAAACCTTTCTTGACCACGATCCGCTCATGCCGTAGAAGGCGTCGATTGGAACATTGCGATGAAATGAAGGCTTTGGGGAGGAGTAAAAATTCGCCATGAAATCACAGGCTCCAAAAGACAGGAGGCAGTCATGGTGAAATTGCCTGAAAAAGAAAAAGGGCTCGAAATAGCGCTTTGCAATGAAAACGAAAATTGCGATCACTCGCAAGAGTACCCGAAGAGCCAAGAGTACTACCAGTACTGGGAGCACAATGAAGAGTTAGGTGAATTACCTTCTAACTATGAAGAAGACAAGGTTGTTTTACTTACTCTCCATTGCACCGCTGCCTATGTCTATTGGGATTTTTCTCCACCCACTCTTCAAAAAGCATTTGATTGGATGCCCCAGGCAATTACCAAAGTTCGGATTTGGCAAGGAGATCAGATAGTACAAGAATCAAATTGTTCCCTTTCGGATAGCTGCTGGTATTTTCATGGGTTATCGGCCGACCGAACGTATCGAGCAGAAGTGATAGCTGCCTCCCTGGATGGCCAAATACGGCGCATTGGTCCAATTTCGAACCCGACGCATACTCCCGCTGCTTGTCCTTCCAACAATCGTGATGACCGGTTTGTTCGCGCTTTCATATCCATACCAAGCCAACAGTTGGCCGAATTCATACGACGAAAGCAAATTCCGATTTCCCAACAAGAGGACTGCAGCGAACCTTTTTGCGATATGTCCACCGAATCCACTCGCTTTGAACCGCTACGCCGAAATCAGCCACGAAACGGTCTTTTAACAACCAACTTGCAAGAAGTAATTTTTAGCATTTTGCAATCGGAAATATCTTTGGCGTCGCCCAATATCAATAATAGTCATAACCACGAACTCACTCAGCTTACTTGGCCTGCTGAGCACTTGGTTCCTTGCCTAGAAATGAATCCCTTTCCTGATTACTATCGAGAACGTCTTTTCGAGTTTTCCACTAGCGGTTTTTTTCAAGACTCATCGACTTCTTCGGAAGAAAAACCAAAAGAGTATTCTTTAACCGAAGAAAACAATTAATAACCGGAGATGCGCATGAAAGGTTATTTCTCATTGGTACTTCACGCTCATCTCCCATTTATCCGCCACCCCGAATACGAAGAGTTTTTGGAAGAAGACTGGCTTTACGAAGCAATCACAGAGACTTACATCCCACTGCTCCAAGTATTTGAAAATCTACGCCGCGATGACGTCAGTTTTCGTATCACCCTAAGCCTAACTCCAACGCTCATTTCTATGCTTCGTGACGAAATGCTAATGAAGCGTTATTCCCGATGGCTAGAACGTCTAATTGAGCTTTCCGAAAATGAACTCATTCGTAACGCCAAGGATGCCACTTTTCAACCACTTGCGCAATTCTATCGCGACCGTCACCTAGGTACTCGTCGGGCATTTGAAGAGAAATATCAGTGCGATTTAGTAACTGCCTTTCGTCATCTGCAAGACGATGGATGCCTAGAAATAATTACTAGTGGGGCAACCCACGGATTTTTGCCACTAATGCAAATTTTTCCCGAGGCCGTACGAGCACAAATAGCAGTTGCCACTGCTCACTATCGCATCATATTCGGACGCAATCCTGCTGGCTGCTGGTTGCCAGAATGCGGGTATTTTCCGGGAATAGAAAGATTTCTCGCTGCGGAGGGAATCCGTTACTTTTTTGTAGATACTCACGGAATACTTAACGCCACTCCAAAACCAAGATACGGTGTATACGCTCCCCTTTTTACTTCTACCGGAACCGCAGCCTTCGGTCGCGACCCCCACTCTAGCCAGCAAGTATGGAGCAGCGACCACGGATATCCTGGTGATTATTGGTATCGAGAGTTTTACCGCGACATCGGATATGACCTCGACTTAGAATATGTACGTCCTTACATCCAACCAAACGGAAATCGCAAAAATACCGGGATTAAATATTACCGCATAACCGGCAAGACTCCCAACAAGCAACCATATCAGCGTAACGCTGCACTTGCACGAGCCGCCGTGCATGCTAGCGACTTCATGTGCAAAAGACGCGACCAAATTGAACAACTTGCACGTTCTATGCCCGGTCGCAAACCGATCATTGTTGCGCCATATGACGCTGAACTCTTTGGCCACTGGTGGTTTGAGGGTCCAGAATTTTTGGACTTGTTTATTCGACAATCGGTTTTCGATCAGGATAACTATCAGCTAGTCTCACCGCTAGATTTTCTACGCGAGAATCCGGAAAACCAATTGGCAAGCCCACCCTCCTGTTCGTGGGGGTCAGGAGGCCATAATGGAGTTTGGTTAGGCTATCGAAATGACTGGATTTACCGACATCTCCACAAAGCAACCGAGCGAATGATTGCTCTTGCTCGGGAGTTTTGCGAACACGACCGAAATTGGAATGACACTACCGATCACCGAGTAAGCAATTCTGCGGGCGATAACCCCAATTCCCTCCCTAGTGGAATTAATGCTAAATGCGGCTTTCCCGAGCAAACCGCAAGTACATTTGCGATTAGCAGAGCACTGAATCAGGCAGCACGAGAACTTCTATTGGCTCAATCATCAGATTGGGCCTTCATCATGAAAACTGGAACCATGGTTGACTACGCTACTCGTCGAACCAAGGAGCATGTGCTCAGATTCAACAAACTTTACGATCAGATTAGAAATCGCTGCATCGACGAACAATGGCTAACCTTTCTAGAACACAAAGACAACCTCTTTCCAGACATCGACTATCGAGTGTACCGACCCGCCTAGCCTAGGAAAGTTGCTAATTAGCGCACAAAATCTATATCAATCGTTGCCAAGTATGTTACCATTCCTTCGCCCGTGTGGTTCTATGAAGGAATTACCGCAAAAAAAACTTAGGTTATCGAATAAGCTGCCAGTAAGCGAACAGGGACTCATTGGTGTTCTCTACACTCAAAGGCTAGCTTGTTGTTGGTTTGTTTCGCTTGCAGTATTAGCGTCTTCATCTCTGGTGCTGGCCAACCAGGCAGCGTCACCGGCATCCATTAATATCGCGGAAAAGGCCAAGCGTGGAAATGCCCTAGAAAACGATCCCGCCGCATTAGAATTGAAAGAGGTCAGAAACGCGGAAAAAGAAATCTTTTCTGACCGAAAATTGCGGCCTACGGCTACTTCTCTTCCTTTCCCTTCAGCGTCACTACAAAAAAAATATAATATTCCCATTGTATACAATTCTTGGGTAGAAGACTGCGTTACGTTTTTTAAAAGTCAGCGCTTTTTTTCCCTCTGGCTTGCGCGTGCCGACCGATTTATCCCCCTTTTTCAATCAATTCTTCGTTCTCGAAATTTACCCACTGATTTAGTATACTTATCTATGATTGAAAGTGGTTTTTCTACACATGCGATTTCATCCATGGGAGCAGGCGGACCGTGGCAATTCATGCCGAAAACTGCCCAACATTACGATTTGAGAATTAACTTTTGGGTGGATGAACGCAAAGATCCCATAAAGTCTACTCATGCAGCCGCGCGATACCTCAAAGACCTATACAAATATTGGGGTGATTGGACTTTAGCTTGGGCTTCCTATAACGCAGGACCAGAAAAGGTACGCAAGGCAATTAAAACTTATAAATCCCGTGATTTCTGGACTCTGGTGAATAAAGAAAATGCTTTTCTGCAAGAAACCAGGACGTACGTACCTAGAATAATGGCAGCGGCACTGATCGCTAAGCATCCCCAGCTTTTTAGCATTTCGAAAATCAAAAGCCTGGCTCCTTTTGAATTCGAGATTGTGGAAGTAACCTACCCCACCGATCTTGGACTGCTGGCCCAATGTGCTTCTGTTAATGAATCGGAACTCATGGAATTAAATCCGGAACTTTTGCATATGGTGACCCCACCAATGAAGAAAGGGAGATATAAACTGCGAGTTACTAAAAATAAATCTTATAGCATAGCCAAATGCCTCACCAAAAATACGACCGGAAGATATAGAGGCTACTACGTTCGAAAGTTTGACACTATCAGGTCTATCGCTAAAAATTTTAACTGTAACCCTTTTGACATTGTGCGCCTCAATCAGATATCCCATAAAGGGTTTTATATAGGTCAACCTTTGGTAATTCCGATCACTAGAAGTTGAATTCATTATCGCAGGAGGAATCTGTGAGCCGATTTCTGTTACTAGGAATGATATTATTAGTAGCCTACGGCTGCACAAATAAGGTGCGTTGCCAAGCCAGGTCATTGAAAATGACCGTGATAGGCTCGGATAAACTTAATCCCGATGATCGCGGCCGTTCTTCCCCCGTGCAGATTAAAATCTACCAACTGAAATCTACTGCGCGCTTAGAAAACTCCTCTTTTGATTCGATGTGGAAAAATGACCAACAGACCCTGGGAGAAGATCTGCTTGGAGTTACCGAAAGAACCATCTTTCCTACCCAGGAAACTCCTTTAGAGATCAAGCGTAAAGACCCCAACTCTCAGCTTGCGGTGATGGCAATATTTAGAAAGCCATCAGGACTATCCTGGAGAGCCATACAAATACTTCCTAACGATAATGGACTAATGTGCCCAGAAGATGATCCGCGGCTACCTCCGCAAAAAATCTCATTTTTTCTAGAAGACTACCGCGTCGAAACGAGGCAAGGCCAATGAAATCATTACGAAAAGTAGTTTGGACAGAAGGCATGCTAATGCGGCCACAGCATCTACAGCAGGCCGACTATTATCACGAGCAACTCTTGCTGCAGATGCATCAAAACTTGACTCCCTATTTTTGGGGAGTATCTAGCATCGAGTTCGATTCCGCGGCACTGCAAGCAGGAAAAATTCGTCTACGCTCTTTTGCGGGAGTAATGCCCAACGGCTTGTTGCTAAATTTCAGCGCTGGAGCACCGGAAACACCACCCGAGCGCTCTCTCCATGAATACATGGGAACCGATCAATCAATAGACATTCATTTAGCAGTCCCCCAAGAAAAAGAAGGCAATGCCAATTATTCGGGAATAGCCTCTAACACCGAGGAAACCGAATTTAGTCGATTCCGCGTAGATCGCCGTTCAGTTATTGATTTAACCAATAAAGACTCCGCAACAACTTTAGATTTTGCTCATCCGGTTTTGAGTCTTCGATTTAGCGGCGAGCCATCAGAAGATTATGAAACCCTAAAAATTGCTGAGATAAAACGTGAATCTAATGGCAATCTAGCCTTTGAACCAAGCTATGTTCCCCCTTGTCTTAAAGTTGGCGCTTCTTTATGGCTGTGCCAACGCTTGATAGATTTACAATCAAATCTTCTGGCCAAACAAAATGATTTGGCTCAGAGTCGAAAACAAATAGATGCCAGAAATGTGGAATTCGGTCCTTCCGATATAGGTCGCGGTCTACAACTTCTTGGATTAAATCAAGCCATACCATTGATTCAGTACCTAATCGACAACACTCATACTTCGCCTTTACAAACCTATTTATGGCTAGCCCAGGTCGTAGGAATGCTCTGTACGTTTAATCCTGAAGGCAATCCTTCAGCAATTCGAAAATTCGATTTTTTAGATTTACGGGCGACCTTTCGAGAACTCATAGACCAAATTTCCAATTCTTTGGGCGTGGTGGCCAGAATGCGATATATGAATATTGCCCTAAACACTAAAGGGGATGGGTTATATTTGGGGTCACTGGATGACGAACGATTGGATAAATTCACCAAATACATTTTGGCGGTACGTAGCTCTATACCAGAAAACCAAGTTTGCGATAATACTCCTAAAATGTTCCAAATAGCGGCTTGGAGCGAAATAAACGAGTTATTTAGCTCTGCTACTCCTGGTTTGCCTCTCTATTTTACCCACCGTCCTCCTAGTGAAATTCCCATTCGACCAGGAGTTGTCTACTTTCAGCTTTCCGACAATCATCAATATTGGCAATCAATAATGAACCAACGCAATATTGCCATTTATACTCCTCCTCCATTTGATGCCAATAATACTCAGATTGAACTGTTCGCGATTCCGGGAGGACCCGCCGAATCTCCCCCTAAGCAGGTCTTTAGTTCAAGCCGCATGTCTAGTTCTAGCAAGTTTTCACGCTCTTCCTAAAAGGAAATTCGGATGGATCGTATTCTGGAAGTATCTAAAAACTGCTTCAATGCAATCATACAACTGCGTAGAGCAGATCCTTCCGGTTTGCCTCCACCGGAAACTGTACGTTCTAAAATCAGCGGATACATTGACACTTTTCTACAGCAAGCAGCCCAGGCCGGGTACCTGCAAACCGATTGTCAGGATATTTCCTACGCCCTAGTAGCTTTGGCCGACGAAGTAGCCATAGGAAAATCAGAATCGTTCAGGCAAGCCTGGCTTGGTCAGCTCTTAGCTTTGCAATATTTTCAAGACAATACTGCAGGAACCGGTTTTTTTTCCAGACTAGAGAACATTCGCAGAGACCCGCAACGAATGGACGTACTGCGCATTTACTACTACTGTCTATTGCTTGGTTTTCAGGGTCGTTATAAAAGTAGTAATGAAATGCAGCTAGTTTCTTTGACAGAGGGCATTCAGCAGCAATTAAGTAATGCTTATAAAACTCCAGAAACCCTTTCTCCTAAAGTTAAAACGCCAGCAAAGATCTTGCAGAAATCGCAACGTTCTACTTTTCTTTTGGTAGCTACCGGGGTACTGATTTTTGCTACTCTAATTTATTCAGGACTTAGGCTTTCTCTGTCTGTGCAAACTCGCGATGTAGTGCGACAGATTTCTGGTGGATTAAGATGATTATCATAGTTCTTTTAGTCACTATTTCTATTCTTCTTCTTTCTCTTATTTGGATCGCAGTGTTGACGTTTTCAAATATCAGCATTTGGTTCGCGATTATACCAACTTCTTTAGTAATTCTAGCCTTTGTGGTTTGGCTGATTATTCGAGCTATATTTTCGGCTCGTGCTAGCAAAAAGCTAGAAAAAAGCTTGGAAGACGAGGCCGTGCGCCCAGACCAATTGGCCGATATTGAAGCCATGCGGGTGGAATTCAACAAGGCCCTTCAGGGGTTACGTGCGTCTAATCGCGGATCATTATCCACAATTCCTTGGTACATCATCATTGGACCTCCGGGTGCAGGCAAAAGCACTGCTTTGCGCAATTCCGGGCTAACTTTTCCCTATCAGTCTAAAACCGGTCCAGCCTCAGTACGCGGAGTAGGAGGAACTCGCCATTGCGATTGGTGGATTACCAACGAAGCAGTTCTCCTAGATACCGCTGGCAGATATTCAACTCAAGACGACGATCACGAAGAATGGCTTTCTTTCTTAGATACTGTTCGTAAACACCGACCAAGGCGACCAATTAATGGTCTTTTATTGGCAGTAAGTCTTACCGAGCTGGTAGGAGCGAGCGATGAGCAGATTTCTGAGCTAGCCAAACGTCTGCGCGAACGTTTAAACGAAATTACAGAAAGGCTGCGTTCGGTTATTCCTGTTTATTTGCTTATTACGAAGACCGATTTACTCCCAGGTTTTGTAGAGACTTTTGGAACGCTAAGAAAAAAAGCGCGGTCCCAAGTGTGGGGATTTAGTCTCTCTGGAGCAGAAAACGACGGACAGCGCAAAGCAGTTAGAAGACGCTTTGATCAGCTGGTAGAGGTTTTGGAAAAATTTTCACTTAGTCGCATGGGAGATGAACGAAAGCCCGATGCCCGGGAACGAATTTTCGAATTTCCCCAGCATTTTGCTGCATTACGAGAGTCAATAGTCGATTTGGTGGACCAGGTTTTCTCTTCCTATGGAGTGGAGGATCACCTCTTTCTTCGAGGGACATTCTTCTCTAGCGGTACTCAAGAAGGAAGAGTACTGGACCAAGTAATGAATTCCATGGCAAAGGCTTTTGGCATTCAAAACTCCATTACTAAAAGCGAGCCGATCTCCGAGGCGAAGAGCTATTTTTTACGGGATTTTTTCTTCAAAGTATTATTTCCCGATCGGCGATTAGTAAGAGGAACCCGACAAGAAATTCGCAGAGGCGCCTATTTTAAAATTGGAATAGCAATAGCTATTTTATTATTTTCGGCAATATTTATTTTCCCACCTTTTGTAGCATTTTTTTACAATAGAGAACTGGTTCATGATGTTGAGCAAGCATATTCAAACATTGGCGAACCAGATTCACCAGTTTTTTTGGAAAAACTCGCTCCTCTTCGAAAAAAAATTAAAGAATTAGAATCTCACGCAACCAAAGGACCTCCTTTTGAAATGACTTTTGGAATGTATCAAGGAGAAAAACTCTTATATCCAGCTAGAAGTTTCTTTGTAACACTAGTGCGTAATCGTTTATTAAAACAAGTTTTGAGAGAAAACAAAGGATTAATAAAAAAGTATGCAACCGAATATGCCACCTCTATTCCCCCAGCCAATGACGAGTTTACTCGAACATACGAAGCCCTTAAGCTGCATCTTTTACTCAGCTCGCCCCGTGAAAAAAGCGAACCAGGGCTCACCGAAGACCAGCAACAATGGGCGACGGATAAACTGTTTTCTCTTTTAATTGGAAATCAAGATAATTTCGAGCCCTCCACGCAAATAGAAATTCGTAGTTGCATTGAATTGTATATGTACCTAGTGTCTAAAAATGAAAATTTTGGCACTACTCGCGATGCAGAGCTGGTTACGAAAGCACGACAAACTCTCTCCAAGGCGCCTTATGAAGATATCGTATTAAATAGTATTCTCTCTGATGCTGAAGGCCCTACTTACGATCTCAATTTGATATTGCTTCTGGAAGGAACCAGCCCTTCAATTCACAGCGACAAGAAAATTTCTGGCCCTTTTACGCTACGTGGTTGGCGAGAAAAAATCTTCCCAAAGCTGCAAACTTCTGGTCGTCAAGACGACCGATGGGTCTTAGGCAATGCTCACCAAGAACAAGATATCTCTCGTATTCGTAATCGTTATTATGAGCGATACATTGCAGAGTGGGAAAGTTTTATTGGAAGTCTGGCAATAGAAAAGAACCTCAAAGAAGATCAGCAAGCCTACAACCTACTTAAGCATTTGACCTATGACGACCCACTACACAAATTATGGAATGGCGTTGCTAGCAATGTACGTTTGGCTCACGCGCTAGAGAATGAAGCCGCCCAAAAGACCCAGCAGGTTTCTGCGGGAGCATCATTGGTAAAGAGCTTGCATTCATTAACCTCCAAAGTTCCTTCACAAGGCGTGGATTTGCTAAAGCAGCACCTGCTTGCCGGTCCAAAAACGGTAGAGAACCACTTTCAAGGTTTTCTACTTTTTGGAACTGGGCGACCGCCACCTCCCGGAAAAAACAGTGACGCCCCAGTTGGATCGGGAAATCTGCCACTGGATAGATACTTAGAACAATTGCATTTGGTTCGTAGCGCATTGGAAAAAGCCATGGCCGACCCTCATGAAAGACCTGCTCTAAATGCTGCCATGGATAATGCGCGTTCCCAAATTCGCCCTTTAATTGAAAGCCAAGCCCCTAAATGGCGCCCCACTCTTATAGGTTTTCTCTGGGAACCAATCAAAGGTATTGAAAAAAACGATTTTAAAGCAGTGGTGGCTATAGCTAACCAAAGTTGGTGTGAAGAGGTGCTTCCCGAACTAGACAAACTAAAAGACTACTACCCTTTTTCACCAACTGGCCCCGACTCTTCCTTAGCCGATTTTTCAAAAGTTTTTGCTCCTGAAACCGGGACAATTTGGAGTTTCGTGAACTCGGTCAAGATTGGAAAACAAAAACTAATTGAAAGAAGAGGAAATCGACATCGCTTCGCTAAACAAGGCTCTAACGATGCTGCCAAAGCTTTTTCTGGAAAATTCTTAGCCTTTTTAGACCAGGCTTGGGACATCTCTGCTTCTCTCTTTTCAGAACCTAGCAAAATGGAAGTCCCGTTTTCTGTTCTGCTCAAGCCAGCCGGGGAAACAATTTCCACCATAGTTTTTGAAACTGACGGTGTATCCATTTCTTATGCTATGGGTCCAGAAGAACGTCATTCTCTTTTATGGCCCAACCCTAACAACCCCGGAAAAAGCATGGTGCGTGCGTTTTCAAAACAAGGCATAGCGCAAGACGTATCGCGTAACGGTGAGTGGAGCTTCTTAAAGCTCCTAGAAGGTGGCACAGTTAAACCAAAGCATAACAACACATTTGTGGCGTCTTGGCATTTTAACCAAGTGGGAGGCGATGTAGAAATCGAATTCATCCCCAAACGTAAAGAGCACCCCTTTCGGCTACAAAAATTTCGTAACATGGAATTCCCAGAAGGAATTGATCGCACGGAAGTTTGCCCAGGGGAGTAGTTTGGTCATGAGCTTACCATTTGGTTTTGGATGTTTTGGAAAGGTGTCTTTGGAACCGGATTATGTCCGACTTAATGCAGCAAGTGTAGCTGCACAATCTTTGCAGTCTTGGCTACTTCGCGCGGTAGAAACTCAGTCAAGAATAGGGGGCCGACCCATTGCTTTTCAATTTATGTTTTTACCTAGCGGATCGCCAACAATTTTACTTGGCACCGCTGTTCCCAGCCGAGATCAGGTAGGACGCTCTTTTCCTTTTGCTTTATTCGGTGAATTTGCTCGTCCATCTCCAAGTTCATTAGCCGAAAACATTTGTGCTATGGATTTCTTGCTGGAAATAACCAGTGAGGTTTTGTGTCTTAACGAAGGCTCTACAGATGCGAAAACAATTATTGCCCATGCGCAAAACTCTGCTGCTTCTTCAGCATCTAGCGCCTATTCGAGCCGGGAAGAATTCTATTCCATCATTCACCAAGAACGATTGCTTCCTTGGCTGAGGAGTTTGTATGACCAATTAATTCCTGATCAGCATTTTTATATATTTCACGCTCTCGCTTTAGCTCAAGATGCTCGTCTATGGAGAAAAGAATCTAGTCAGTCTTTGAGTTTATTGTTTCCGGCTACCAATAAAGCAGATCGCACTCGCTGGACCCTGCTAGCTTCGCGTTTTTTTTTCAACGAAGCAAGCGTAGCAGCTATGTTTTGGAATCATCATCATTTAGTAATCACGCTTGGCGAAGCAGGCAGTCAGGAGCTGATTGCTCTAGCCGATCCTGACCGAGCGCTTACCCGTGTTTGGCCCACCTGGACCTTTCGTCCTCAGGCAATAGAACAAGCTAGAGAAGCCTTGTCACCGGAATTACGTTTTGCTCTTAAAACGGAAAATGCATCTCTGGAAAGCGTTTTAAAGTTTTCGCACAATCTTTTGCGTTCGAAAGGCAATCGACCATGACCCATGAAGATTTAATTCCCCAGGTGGCCGAGTGGATAGCCCCGATTTCTGCGCAATCACCGGCGGGAACTTCTGCCAGACAAGACACTCGCTACCAATTCATTTTTGCCGAAGCTGCCAAACTGGATTCTCCTTCTGGTGGCGCGGTCCAATGGTTAAATGTAGTAACTCAGGGAACAGAGCTGTTAAAAAATGTGTCCAAAGATCTTTTCATTGCTTCCTACTTAGGTTTCGCAATGTACCAAACTCAGGGACTTAAGGGGCTTACCTGTGGCGCTATGGTCGTAGCTCAAATAATGGACGCTTACTGGGATTCGTTGTTTCCCGAGCTAAGAAGAATTAAAGCAAGATCAAATGCAGTGGCCTGGTTTAGTGAGCGTTCGACCAATGCATTAACCGCCTATGCTGATTCCCCCACCTCTACCAAGCAAGAGGAGATAGAAGCCTTAGAAGTTGCGGTTAAACATCTGTCGGAAGTTGCCCGCCATAAACTGGAGGATAAATCCCCTCCCTGGCGTCCGTTACTGGAAGCCATCGAGCGAATATACCATTCTCTTCCCCCATCCAATGAAAAGCCCGCCGAGTCTCCAACTATAAAAAGCGACTCGTCAAGCACCACCTTGCCGATCGTCCCCGCTGAACCCTCGGCAAAAGAAAACGCCGTCACTTCTGCGGAAAACACTGCTACCACCCCAATTGCAACTTCAGCCCTGATTTCTTCACATACTCCAGTTTTATCATCTTCTCCATTACCTTCCCCTCCATTATCTGGCGACCCTACCGACTATTTGCGTGACGTGGGAAGTTCAGTGATTGAGGTCGCCCACAATATACGCAAAGTCAGTCCTGCCGACCCTTTGTCTTTCCGTATTCTCCGGGTTGGGCTTTGGTTGCACATACTTCAACCTCCTTCCACTAGTTCAGGTAATAAGACCCTAGTCCCTCCACCCTCCGAAACATTACGTTCCAATTTAGAATTAATGGCGGCAAATTCTCGGTGGCCGCAACTCTTGGAAGAGGCAGAATCCGCTCTGACTGGCTGCCGGTTTTGGCTGGGCCTTCAGCACTATTCGTTTCAAGCATTGCTGGCTTTGGGCGATGGGTATCGCCAAGCCAAAGACATGGTGGTTATGGAGGTGCGGTCTCTGTTGCAGAGAATGCCCAATCTAACTGAGCTTGAGTTTAGCGACGGCATGCCTTACGCCGATAGTTCTACTTTAGCGTGGATCGAGAATACCGTTATTGCTAGCAAATCCAGCCCGCCTGTTCCGGTAACGATTTCTGCGGAAGAGAACAACGTATTGGCTGAGGCGCAAAAAATGTTGGATGAGAAAAACATTTCCGCAGCCATAAATTTTTTGCAAGAAAAGATAGCCGCCTGTTCCTCGGGTTCAGGTCGTTTTCGGCTGCGCCTTTCTCTGGCCAAAATCTGCTATCAAACAGGCCAAGCAATCTTGGCCAAAGCTCTTTATGAGAGTTTAGAAAAAGAAAGTTTAGACCATAACCTAGATGAATGGGACCCACCATTAGTGATAGAATGTCTTTCGGGAATTCTAATTGGCAACTTCAAAGCTACTCCCGAAGAACAAAATCATCGCTGTACGCGGCTAGCGCGGCTCGATCCGGTTGCAGCAATGAAGCTAGCAAGGTAGTTTGTTTTGTGCCCAATAGAGTATAGGAGAAAAAAATGAGCAAAGAAGGCTCAGTTGCACCAAAAGAACGGGTGAATATTGTCTACAAGCCATCAACTGGTAATGCCCAGGAGGAGGTAGAATTACCTCTAAAAATTTTGATGGTAGGTGACTACACCGGAAGAACCGAAGCAACCGCATTGGAAGATCGTAAACCCATCAGTATAGACAAAGACAATTTTAACGAAGTAATGGCCAACCAAAAGATTAATGCCAGCTTCTCCGTACCTAATCGGCTTTCTGAGGAACCTGACAGCGAAATTGCAGTAAACCTAAAATTTTCCAGTATTGCTGATTTTGGTCCAGAAGGTGTGGTTAATCATGTTCCGGAAATGCGCAAGCTACTGGAGTTACGCAAAGCGTTGACCGCATTAAAAGGCCCAATGGGGAATTCCTCTGCTTTTCGAAAAAAAATCCAAGCGCTTATAAGCGATCCAGAAAGTCGCGATAAGCTACTTAAGGAATTAAAGGTACAAGACGATTAACTGGCTCCCATGCTTTAAAGGCTTCAAGGAGAATGCATGAGCACCGAACTACAAACCGAACAGTCGCCAGCCACCCCCGAACAAAGCGAGGATGGAGGGTCACTACTTGAACAAATTTTAGCAGAAAGCAAGCTGCGGCCTACCGAGGAGGCCTACAATATTGCTCGCAGTGGAGTAAGCGCTTTTATATCAGAAATTCTTAAATCGGACCGCGCTCAAGAGCGAGTAGATAAATCCGCAGTCGAAGCAATGATCGCAGAAATTGATCGTAAGCTAAGTGCGCAGCTTAATGAAATTCTTCATGCAGAACCTTTTCAACAATTAGAAAGTGCATGGCGCTCGCTTAAGTTTGTCACTGATCGGGTAGATTTCCGCGAAAATATCAAAGTAGAAATCTTAAACGTCTCAAAAGACGACCTGATTACCGATTTCGAAGATTCCCCGGAAATTCCCAAGTCTGGTCTTTACAAGATTGTTTATTCCAACGAATATGGCGTTTTTGGTGGAAAGCCCTACGGCATGATTTGCGCCAACTTCGACTTTGGACCGGGCCCGCAAGATGTTGAGCTTTTGTCCAAGTGCGCAGCAGTTTCAGCCATGGCGCATGCTCCTTTTATAGCAAACGCTTCTCCTGATTTTTTCGGAGAGCAATCTTTCGAAAGACTTCCCAATCTCAAGGATCTCAAATCGCTATTTGAGGGCCCTCAATACGCCAAATGGCATTCGTTTAGGGAATCAGAGGATTCGCGCAATGTTGGATTATGCATGCCTCGATTTTTATTACGGCTTCCCTACGGACAAAACACCGCTCCGGTAAAATCGTTTAATTTTGCGGAAGACGTAGTTGGTCATCATAAACGATATTTGTGGGGGCATGCGTCCAATGCCTTTGCTACTCGAATCGCCGATTCATTCGCTAAATATCGCTGGTGTCCCAATATCATTGGCCCGCAAGCAGGAGGAGCGGTAGAAAACTTACCCTTGCATCAATACGAAGCTATGGGAGAAATTCAAACCAAGATTCCTACCGAAATTCTTCTCACTGAACGTAGAGAATACGAACTATCTGAAGAAGGCTTCATTGCTTTAACTTACCGAAAAGAATCAGATAATGCGTGTTTCTTTTCGGCTAACTCTGCCCAGAAACCCAAGTTTTTTGGTAATTCCCCCGAAGGCAAACAAGCGGAAACCAATTATCGATTGGGTACCCAGCTCCCTTATGTTTTCATAATGACCCGCCTAGCGCACTACATTAAGGTATTGCAGCGAGAGCAAATTGGCACTTGGAAAGAACGTGCTGATTTGGAACGAGAACTCAATAATTGGATTCGCCAGTATGTCGCTGATATGGAAAATCCTGCTCCCGGAGTTCGTTCAATTCGACCTTTGCGCCAAGCGCAAGTATCAGTAGAAGATGTAGAGGGACAACCAGGATGGTATCGCTGCAATCTTAAAGTCCGTCCTCATTTTAAATATATGGGGGCATCTTTTACGCTTTCATTAGTTGGTAAGCTAGACAAAGAATAGTATTCTATGCTAAGCATAGTATTGCATAAGCGTTTTTATCGGTGCCCATACAATTGTAGTTGATTTTCATCAGGAGAGAAAACTCATGGCTGAACATATACATCTTTTTCTTAAGGCTAACGGGCAGGATATTAAAGGCGAAGCAACTCAGCTAAGCATGGGACGAGAAGGTTCGATTGAGTGTATTCATTATGAACAAGCAGGCGTAACTCCTTTCGAGCCTTCAACAGGAAACGCTTCTGGCCGTCGGCAGTATCGTCCAATAAAAATTCGTAAGCGAATTGATTGTTCTTCTCCTTTGTTATGGCAAGCATTGACTAAAAACACTGTCTTGGAAGGAGTGTTTAAATTCTTCCGTCCTAATCCTACCGGAGATGGAACCACCGAACAGTTTTATACAGTAGAAATCAAGGGCGCTTATATTTCCAGTATGAAACAGGTGATTGACGACACCTTAACACCTGCCAGATCCTACGAGCCACCTTTAGAAGAGATTGAGTTTATTTTCCACGATATCATGTGGACTTATACCAAAACCGGAGCCACCCATACTGACACCTGGGCTGAAGGCAGAGGTAGCTAACCTTATTTTCCGTAGCCAAGTTACCCTATTTGTGACCAGGTTTGGAGACAAAGGGTGACTTGATCGAACAATCGAGGACGAATTGCGAGCACGCGGATTGCTTTTCCGCATTGGTAGCAGCAGTCAATCTCAAGAGTGTCGTACCATAGATATACGTTCGGCACTCCTTGAGCATTTGCAAGTGCTACTCAACACGCGGCGCGGAGAATCAGTAACCGCTCCTGACTATGGCGTAGAGGATTTTTGCGACCTAGCACATGCTTTTCCTCTTGTGCTGGAGCGTTTAGAAAAATCAGTCAAGGAAACTATTGAAAAGTACGAACCAAGGCTGACAAATGTTTCCGTGCGTTCATTGCCTTTAGCCGAAGGAAAACTGGAAATTCATTTGGAAATAACTGCGCAGGCAATTGACCCCAGCGCTCGCCAGAAATTCCATTTCCGGTCTACCATGTCTCCCGGGGGACGAGTGACAATTCGTTAAAGCACTTTGGTCATTAAGAATTAGGTACAGACATTATGTTCAGCAGACATTACCAAAGTGAGTTGGATTTCTTACATGGCTCAGGAAGTTTGTTTGCCGACGCGCACCCCAGTACCGCCGGAATGCTTGGCTTCGAAGGAGTAGATCCTGACGTTCATCGACTTCTAGAGGGGTTTGCTTTTCTTTGTGCGAGAATTCGTGAACGAGTCGACCAGGAAATTCCTTATCTTGCTCAAGAATTATGCAATTGGATGCTTCCTCATTATTGTCGGCCGATTCCTTCTTGCACGATTCTTCAGTATTCGCCCGACATTGAGAAAATTTCTCAACCAGTTTTAGTGGAGGCAGGAAGAGAAGTAGTTTCTGTGCCAGTGGGCGGCACTTCCTGCATTTTTAGCACCTCTTTTCCAGTGAATATCTTGCCGTTGAAGCTGGAAGATGCAGTTTTGGACGATCCCTACTCTTCGTCACCCCAGCTTCGCCTTTCTTATAGGATCGGAAAAAGCGCCCGCACCGTATTTTCCTCAAAAGGTATCCGTCTTTATTTGCATGGCGAGTTTACTGTCGCCACAACTCTTTGGCTATGGTTCCAGCGTCATTGTCAATATTTTCAAGTTCGTTATGTGAATAGAGAGTCAAAACAACAAACAATTAATTTTTCCAGTGATAATATTGTTCCAGTCGGGCTTCGACCTGAACACGCTCTATTGCCTTGGCCAAGAATGGCGCCTGACTGTTTTCGATACCTACAAGAATATTTCGCTTTGCCGCAAAAATTTTTGTTTATTGACTTGCAAGGATTAGAAAAAATACCAACGATTCCTGGCGGTCAATACGAATTTTCTTTTTACTTCGACAAACCACCGGAGTTGCCTGGTCATTTAAGTCAAAATAATTTTAAGCTGTTTTGTACACCAGCTATTAACTTGTTTACCTCGCAGTCAGTGCCAATTAGCTTTGAGCTTCCTGGACAGGAAAGTTTACTCTGCTCTTCGGAATTTCTGTTGCAGCAAGCAGACGTATACAGTGTCGATAGTGTCATCGGCATTACCAGCAATAATCAGGAGCAACAGCATGAATATGCTCCTTTTTTTGATTTCGACTATGCGCATTCTGCAGAAAAACGGAACCACTTCTATCGAATCCGCCAGGACATTTCTACCGATGCAACCGGTCTAGATTCTTTTATTTCAATTTATACTCCTCGCAATGTCATTCCTTCTTTGGAAGAACAGTCTATTTCTGCCCGCATTACCTGCACTAATCGTTCTTTTGCTAGTTTGGTACGCGCTGGGGACATCCGAGAAGACCGATGGAAAAATGATCAAACCATTTCTTTTCAAAATATTCTTGGTGCTACACCAGCAATACTTCCTCCTAACAGCAAAAGCATTCATTGGAGATTAGCAGTGCTCATGTCTTTAAAAAAGGAAGCTTTTCGGGAAGCAACTGCCTTCCAAACACTACTCAATTTATATAATTTTCAGTCAGCAAATCCAGCAAGAGATTCACATATTTTTCAAGGAAATCGCAATCGAATACAATCCATTCAATTCATGGAGCCAGTTGTTATCCGACGAAATTTGGATAGGTGTAATATTAGAGGAATTCGCATCAATCTCGAACTAGAGGAAGCCTGCTTTGCTTGCAAAGGAGAAGCATTTCTGTTCGGTTCAATTCTTAATGAGTTTTTTGCTTACAGGGTCGCCATAAATTCATTTAACGAAACAAAAGTTCGATTACAGCCGTCACGGACTGAATATTCCTGGCCGATGAGGAACGGATGCCAAGAATTGATTTGAATTCTCCAATCCGAGAAATCGCTCCGCGATTACACCGAATTGATTTCTTTCATGCACTTTCGTTATTGGAAAGACTTTTTGCTCTTGATTCAGATAAAATTATAAACGCAAATTTGCCATCGGGCGAATTTGTGCGCATCCACCACGATCCAGCGCTTAGTTTTAACGCCAGCGACATATCAAACGTACAAATTAGCGCTTCAAAACCTAATTCCGCCAATCGTTCACCCGCAGTAAACTTAACCACAACCTTTTTAGGGCTTAGCGGAACAGTAAGCCCTTTACCCGCCTATTTTGCAGAAGAGGTTTCTTCCGATGAACCTGATTCCACCAGGGCTCAGGAATTCTTAGATATTTTTCACCATAGATTTTTGTGCTTATTGTACGGAATTATCAATCAACGTCGATACTATCAAGACTGTACGTCTTCGTTAAACGACCGTTGGTCGAAAAGAGCCTATCTTATTTCCGGCTTTATGGAGCACTCCCAGCTACAAGATTTTCCTAAGCACCTGATTGCTCGATTTGTACCTTTATTGTTCGATTCTTCTCGCACTGCTGTTTCATTGGAAATTGTTTTGGAGGATATTCTTGCCCACTTTCTTGAAACTGAGCAGCCCAATGTACGCATTCAGCAATTTATAGGGGGCTGGGTGTCCTTGACTGACGAAGATCGAATGCATTTGGGTACCAAAAACAACCAGTTGGGAATTAATTCGATTTTGGGTGACCGAACGTTTGTGGATTCTGGAGTGATAAAGATACATATTGAGCCGCTTTCCCCTTCTGCACATCGACGATTGATTCCTTCAGGCAATCTTCGCGAAACTACAGATAAAATGATACAGCTATTCACGCTCGATCCCCTAGATTATGAATTACTTCCCTTTTTGTCCCCTGATAAGAGACCCAGCTTGCATTTAGGTATTTTCGCCGGGGGACATTTAGGAGTAGATAGTTGGCTTGCAGTTAACCGAGAAATCTAAACAATAATTTTTTTGGTCCACGTTGGCCTGTTGCCTTGGAGGTTCCTATTCCTCGCGTCGAAGCCCAATACACCTTACGCCGTCTAACCCCCACTGCACGTCAGGCATTGGAATTGGCAGTCACTAGAGCCTATTCAAACCGTTTTTATGAGGTTGGCGTAGAACACATGCTTTTGGCTATTGTGGAATCGTCTAACGACGCCGCTTTGCTTCTTCGGCACTTTGGCAAAACCCCTGAGCAAGTTGCTTATCGGCTGAACAGAGCACTCGATTTGAGCCGTACAGGAAATGCAGGCCGCCCGGTATTAAGCGAATCATTATTTACCTGGTTTGAAGATGCCTGGTTGTGGTCATCTATTGAGCACAGTGCCGCACGATTGCGGACCGGGGCGCTTTTAGCGCAAATAATTTTTCGGCCCGGACGATATACCGGCGAAACATTAAATGAACTAGAAGACATTTCGCATGAAGAACTACGCAAGAAGTACGATGATATCTTAAACAACGCACCAGAATCAAAAGAATCACTTCCCGATGGTGCTTTGGCGTCAACTTCGTCCCAGATTAACTCTGATAGCTCGGCTCTGAAACGATTTGCGATTTCGTTTACCGAACGCGCTCGTGAAGGGAAAATCGACCCTATTTTTGGCCGCCAACGAGAAATCAGACAAATGATTGATATTCTTGCTCGGCGCCGAAAAAATAATCCCATTATTGTGGGAGAGCCGGGGGTAGGAAAAACTGCATTGGTAGAAGGTTTGGCTTTAGCCATTGTGGAAGGCGACGTTCCGAAATCTTTAAAAGAAATTGAACTAATGGGCCTTGATTTAGGCCTGCTGCAAGCAGGAGCCACAGTTAAAGGCGAATTTGAAAACCGATTAAAGGCGGTAATAAACGAGGTAACCACTTCCGCCAAACCAATTGTTCTGTTTATCGACGAGGCACACACTTTGATCGGCGCTGGCGGTACAACCGGGGGAAGCGACGCTGCTAACCTGCTCAAGCCGGCGTTGGCTCGGGGCGAGCTAAGAACCATCGCAGCTACTACGTGGTCGGAATTTAAAAAATACTTTGAGAAAGACGCTGCCCTGGAACGTCGTTTTCAGCCAGTAAAAGTGGAAGAGCCTTCGGAAGATGATGCAATACTGATGCTTCGCGGGTTGCGCAAAGTATATGAATCTGCTCACGGTGTAATGATCCGTGATGAAGCAGTGACTGCAGCGGTTCGTCTTTCTCATCGATATATTTCTGGCCGGCAGCTTCCCGATAAAGCCATTGATCTATTGGACACCGCGGCAGCGCGAGTTAAAACTATGCGCCATTCCCGGCCCGAGCCCCTGATTGCCAAAGAGCTAGAAATTGCAGCTATTGAGCGCGAAAGAGAAGCTTTGCAGCGTGAATGGATAGGCCAATTACCTTCACCAGACATCATGAAGGTGGAAGAGCAGCTCACTAGCACCAAGGCAGAAATGGAATCGATTAGCCAGTCTTGGGAACACGAACGCGCCCTGGTGGAAAAACTGGCTGAAGCTCGTAGCGAAATACATAAATATCCGCCAAACTCTCCTGAAAATTCGCAAAAATGTGCCAACGTTGAGGCTATAGAAAAAGAGCTAAAAGCAACTAGGGGCGAAGAACCGCTTTTTCCCGAACTGGTAGACGCTGCAGTGGTGGCCAGTGTGGTCGCAAGCTGGACAGGCGTGCCAGTAGGAAAGTTACAGAACGACCGCCTTGCTTCCGCACTAAATCTAGAAAAAATATTAGAAAGACGGATTCGCGGACAATATAACGCGTTGCAGGTGGTTGGCGAGTCGATACGGATGGCTTTTTCGGGAATTCGCAATCCCAACACTCCGGTAGCAGTTCTTCTGTTCGTTGGCCCGAGCGGAGTAGGAAAAACCGAAACTGCCTTGGCTTTAGCTGACACTTTATTTGGCGGCGAACGATTCTTGATCAACATTAACATGTCGGAGTTTCAAGAAAAACATACTGTTTCTCGCCTTATTGGTTCTCCGCCAGGTTACGTTGGTTACGGAGAAGGTGGAATTCTTACCGAGGCAGTGCGACAACGTCCGTATTCTTTGGTTTTACTTGATGAATGCGAAAAAGCCGATCTGGAGGTGATGAATCTTTTTTACCAAGTATTTGATAAAGGTCAGCTTAGTGACGGAGAAGGTAGAATTATTGATTTTAGAAATACGCTAATAATTCTTACTAGTAATCTAGCTTCAGAACATGTATTACAATTACATAATATCAACCAAGAAATTACGGCTAAGGAAGTGATTGACTCTATCCGCCCCTCTCTTAGCCACCATTTTAAACCTGCTCTGCTAGCGCGAATGAATATTATTCCATTCGCTCCTATTTCACCAGTTGCAATGCGCAGTATTATGCAGTCCAAACTCCATGCGCTTACCTTACGTTTAAAACAAGCGCATGATTTAGAAGTCACTTTTGACGAAAAACTGCTAGATGTTCTTACCGAGCGTTGTACTACCGAAGAAGTAGGGGCACGCAATGCTGAGCACACACTGCGTTCTGGGTTAATGCCTGCCATTTCCCGTAAACTTCTTGAGCAACTCGCCGAGGGACCTCTGCCTCCCCACCTTAATATTTCTTTCGCCGAATCAGGAGACTGGAGTCTGGAATTTGTGTAGTCTATAACCGTTGCCCCGAAGGGAGGAGCGAGGTTTTATGTTGCCATTGGTTTTGGAAGTGGAAGACCTACAAACCGGGCGTTCAGCATCCTATACTTTTCCTCGATCGCCAGTTAGGCTTGGTCGATTGCCTCTCAATGATTTGGAGCTCGACTTTCCTTTTGTTTCTCAATGGCACGGGATGATTCGCGTTGATGATCGAGGAATTTATTACGTCGACGTGGGGTCTACTAACGGCAGTTTCGTAAACGGAAAACCAGCCACTAAAGGGCAGGAAGTCGCTCTGCTGCCCAGTAGTGAAATTGTAATTGGTACGCTTCGCTTATGCGTTGCCCAGACTCCTAAGGTTCCTAGTATTCAAGCTCCTATCTACCAAAGCCAATTTGCCAAGGCGATTGGGTTTACCACTGCACCAGGCAATGAATCAGCCACCCTTTTTGATACTGCTTTCCCTCCTCCGCCGGAAAAGCCAGTTAGCATTGACAGTAATTCATCGGCTTCTCATTCTAGAAGACCTACCATTCCTACCAGTCCGCCTACTGCTCGCTCCTCCAGCTCTCGCCCTCAACACCGAGCGTCTAGCAGCAAAAGCGTTCGTTTACCCCAAAAACGTTGCGAACCCGAACCCGCTAAACTTCCCATCATCCCCACTGACTCAGGATTGATTTCCAATTTCTCTAAGGCCTACCTCCCTAACGTTAAGGAACCGCTAACTGAAGCCGAGCAAGAGCAGTTCCTTAATCGCATGGGAATTGTTTTAGAAACATTTACCCAGGCTACTCTAGAAATGAGGAAAGGTTTGGAAAAATTTGGAGAAGATTTAGGAGTTCGTAGTATTCAGGGAGAATCGCCATTATTTTCTGCAACTAAATTAGAAGATATGTTGGCCTATCTTTTAGATTGGCGTCTATCTGATGATGAATTGCGTAGAGATTTGATGCGCTTGTATGCAGCATTTATGGTTCATCAAGTAGCATTGCTTAACGGAATTAACCAAGGAACAAGAGCGCTTGTTTCTAAATTTGGGCCTGATGCCATCGAAAAAGAAGTCACTTCTATTGGTCCGCTACGTACCATGTCTTGCTGGAAAGCATATTGTGAACACTATAACGAGCTAATGAACGACGAAACTGCGTTCTCGCAAGAATTGTTGGGTAAAGAATTCGCCCATGCCTATGCGACCACTGCAGGTGCAAACAAAATGAGTCTTGCAGAAAAACCTTCGAAATGACAGTAAAACTACCTTACAAATAACCGGTATAGTTAAACCTGTTAGTTAGCACCTAACCGCATCGAGTCCCTATCCAAAAACCGAACATTCCCGCCAATAAACAGGAAAAAATGGTAATGCCTAAATTTAAGCAAGCTAACAACCAAGAACCTTCTTGAATCAATTTCAACGTTTCGTAATTAAAGGTGGAATAGGTGGTGAATCCCCCCAAAAAACCTGCAGTTGCTGCCACCCGTAATGTTATGGGAATAATTTGAGCACTCATTCCGATTTGCATTAAAAAAGCCAAAAAAAACGAACCAGCAGAATTTACTACTAACGTTCCGTAAGGAAATGAAGGAAATAAGCTAGTAATCCAAGTGCTACAAAGGTAGCGTGCTCCGGTACCCAAAGCCCCCCCAAGGCATATCCAGATAAACTCAGACATGCCCTATGCTATTTCTTCTTCACCGGTAATATTCGCTACCCAGTTAGAATAATGAATCCGAGCCTGTTTCCACATTTCTTCATCAGAAATACCTGTTGTTCTGCCAACAGCATATTGCTTATCAACCCATTCCTTTATCGAAATAACTCCGGGCTCAGTTTTTTGAATCTTTGAACTTTCGGGAATTTGTAAACGAGAATTCAACCAATATGCTATTCCCGCAACGCCTGATTTATCAGTTATTGCAACATCTACTGGGCGATTTAATATTTTTTCGGTATTAAAAATATTGTAAATTTCTTGATCTTTTAACAATCCATCGGCATGAATACCTGCTCGGGTTACATTGAAATTGGCACCCACCAAAGGTTGATTATGGGGAATTCGATAGCCTATTTTTTTCTCAAAGTAGGAAGCAATTTCCGTGACTACCGAGGTATCCATACCTCCGGCATCACCTCTTAAACCAATATACTCAATGACTAATGCCTCGATAGGAGTATTTCCTGTTCGCTCACCAATTCCCAACATTGTTCCATTTGCCGCAGAACAACCATATAGCCAAGCTGCAACCGAATTATTTAGGGCTCGATAAAAATCGTTATGCCCATGCCACTCTAGCAGCTCTCCAGGAAAACCAGCTAACTTGTTTAAACCAGAAATAATCCCATTTACGTTTCTAGGCAACATCACTCCGGGAAAACTGACCCCGTAACCAAGGGTGTCACAAGCACGAATTTTAATGGGAATTCCTGACTCTTTCGATAACGCCATAAGCTTTTGCGCAAAAGGAACCACGAATCCATAAAAGTCAGCTCGGGTAATATCTTCGAAATGGCACCGCGGAATTATTCCCATATCCAAGGCGCACCTGACAATACTGAGATACCCTTCCATTGCCTGTTTTCTGCTCTTTTTCAATTTATTAAAAATATGATAATCTGAAGCCGAGGTTAATATTCCAGTTTCTCTTAACCCCATTTCCTTCACTAATTTGAGATCGTCTTTAACTGCTCGAATCCATCCAGTAATTTGAGGAAATTCATAGCCGCGCTCCATACATTTATGCACGGCCTCCTTGTCCTTTTCGGTATATACGAAGAATTCAGTTTGGCGGATCATTCCTTGCGGACCAGAGAGTCGATGAAGCATATCAAATAGGTCAACTATTTGCTCCACTGAAAAAGGCGGCAACGATTGCTGGCCATCTCTAAAAGTTGTATCGGTAATCCAAATATCTTTAGGAGGAGACATGAACACTTGCCGATGATTGAAACATAACAAAGGCGGCATCTCGTAAGTATAGATGTCTCGGAATAAATTTGGAGCTGCGGTGTCTTGAAGCTCGTAATTATAATCCTCCCGCTCCAATGTTCTGCGAAGTTTATTGAATTTAAGCACTAGAAATACCTCGCTAGAAATAAAACTTTTTAAATACAACAATTTTTACCATATGTCAACAAAAGAAACTCACTCCCTTATTTCCTTACCTTCAGCCACGTCGGTCCACATTTGAGAAAGCCGTTTACCCACTGAAGCCGCACCATACTTATGCTCAGCAATAGATATAAAGTTCTCCTGCACAGGAGAAGACCAGGCCAATTCCATCGCTTGAGCCAAACTTGAGGGGGTTCTTTTTCTCGCAATAAACCCGAGCCCATCTGCCAACATGGCTTGAAAGGGATATACTGGATAAGCAACCACTGGGGTTCCCAATAATAACGATTCTACCGCCACATATCCCCATTCTTCAAAAAGACTAGGAAGGAGCAAAAAGTCGGCTTGGCGCATGCGTTGATGCACTTCTTGGGGAGGAAGAGGCCCCGGAAAGCTCACGTCAATACCAGACGGAAGCTGACTGGCCATTCTTTTCAACGGCTCAGCATTGCGGCCAATCATTTCCACCATACAATGTTGATTGGGAGCTAATTCTTTTAATGCCTGCAGTCCTTCTACTAAATTTTTACGTGGATGCATTAAGTCGCCAGCACAAATGACAACACGTTTTTCGGAAATTGATTTAACAAACTTTTCTTCTTTAGCAATCGTTGCAGCTACCTGTACGGGAGGCGGGCATACTCCCACCTTAATTTGTTGAGCTCGCAGATGATCGGCCAGCAATACAGTTGGCGCCACTACCATATCAGCTTCGGCATATCCTTTCTTATCGGCCTGATAATAGGAAAACGATTTCGCGGCCAGAAACAACCGGCGCGCGTGCGATCCTTTAGTATGATTCCAGGTTTCGATAATTCGCCGAACAGGATGATGCGGATAAAACCAGGCAGCTACAAATACGCGTTGAACCCAAGGCCTAAAAACTTTGGCTAATCCAGGATGATTCAGATGAGCGATAAAAAATGACTCTCGCTGCTTCGACAGATAGCGATTTACTCCCTGTTGCAGTCGACGCATGGCAACTCCGTGCCATAACCGCTGAGACAAGGTAGTCCAGCGAGTAGGCTCAGGCAAGCCAAGATCCCAAATGCGCACTCGCGAATCTATTCGCGAGGCTACTTTCCGCGCAGCACTGGCATCAGAAACCAATAACGTAACCTCGTGACCATTCAAAACTGCTGCTTGAGCTACTTGCTCCGCATAAGCATCGATTCCGTTTAGCCCTCCACCCTGCACTCCCACTAAAATACGCATTTCCAACCTCCTGGTTAATTCTCGAAAAAGTGACCGAGCTACCATTCACGAATTAGAGTAAACACATTCAACAATAACAACCCAAACAACAGTATATCTCAAAAAGAAAAACAACTTAACAAGCATTTCTCATTAAAAAAATTTTTTGTACCTGAAATAGCACAATTAGCATCTTCGCAACTACAGCTTAAAGTTCCGAATACGCAGCGCATTAGCCACCACCGATACCGAGCTAAAGCTCATGGCGGCTGCTGCAATTAAAGGACTGAGTAGTAGCCCAAAAAAAGGATAAAGAATTCCAGCCGCAACGGGAATTCCTAAAGAATTATATAAAAAAGCAAAGAAAAGATTCTGGCGAATATTCTTCATGGTAGCACGACTTAAAATCCTGGCCCGCACTAATCCTCGCAAATCTCCTTTCACCAAAGTCACCGAAGCACTTTCTACACTGACATCCGCTCCCGTTCCCATGGCGATTCCAACTTGTGCTTGAGCCAAGGCCGGTGCGTCATTTATGCCATCTCCAGCCATGGCCACTACCGCACCTTGAGCCTGCAACTGTCTAATGTATTGGGCTTTTTGTTCGGGCAAAGCTTCCGAAATTATTTCATAAATTTGCAGATCCCGGCCCACCTTTTCTGCAGCCGGCCGACTATCCCCAGTCATCATCACTAAACGTATTCCTTCTTCCTTAAGTTGGGCTATTGCCTCATGGGAAGTGTCTTTAATTGGATCGCCAGCGCCTAATATCCCTGCAAATCGCCCTTCCACCGCTAAACAGATAACCGTGATTCCTTGGGCACTCATTTGATCAGCTTTCGACCTAAATTCGCCTAAATCGATATTGTTTTCTCGCATGTAAGACATATTTCCCAGCATGGTTTCTTTACCTAAAACATTTCCAATTAACCCCTTGCCAGGAATATTTTTAAAAGCCTGGGCCTGTTTGCTCATAATTTGTTTTTCACGCGCCGCTTCCACTACTGCTCGGCCAAGCGGGTGCTCACTATGAATTTCTAGGGCATAGGCCATTCTCAAAATATCTTCGGACGTGTATTCTGAACTAGGATATATGGCGACAATCCGCGGTTTTCCCGCTGTAAGTGTTCCGGTTTTATCGAATACTAAGGTATTTATTTTGCCAAGGGTTTCAAGAGCTTCAGCATTGCGAAATAATACTCCGGTTTGCGCTCCTTTTCCTACTGAAACCATAATTGACATAGGAGTAGCCAACCCTAAAGCACAAGGACAAGCTATAATCAGCACTGCCACTGCATTTATAACCGCATGTGCCATGCGCGGCTCGGGGCCCGCAAATGCCCAAATAACAAATGTAATTGCCGCGATCATTATTACGATTTGTACAAAATACGCTGCTACGACGTCAGCAATTCCTTGAATAGGGGCTCGGGATCGCTGGGCTTGACTTACACTTTGTACTATTTGCGCCAATACCGTATCTTTACCGACCCTTTCGGCCTTCATGATTAGGGAACCGTTTCCATTAAGAGTGCCGCCGACTAAGCCATCACCTATTTGTTTTTCTACCGGAATAGGCTCGCCAGTCAGCATAGATTCGTCCACTGCGCTATATCCTTCCAAAACCACCCCATCAGTGGGAATTCTTTCTCCCGGCCGTATTCGCAATCGGTCGTTCGTAACAATCAGCTGAAGAGCAACTTCTTCGTCTTGCCCTTCTGCACTAATTCTTCTCGCCTGAGCTGGCGCCAAACCTAGCAACGCTCGAATAGCAGCACCCGTTTTTCCGCGAGCACGCAGTTCCCATACTTGCCCTAGCAATACCAAAGTTACTATTCCCGCAGCTGCTTCAAAATAAACTCCCACCGAGCCATGGGAGTCTCTAAAAGAAACGGGAAATATCTTGGGAAACAAGGTAGCGAAAAGGCTGTAAGAATAAGCTACGCCTACCCCTAAACCAATCAAGGTGAACATATTAAGACTTCGATTGCGCAAAGAAGCCCAAAATCTTTGAAAGAAAGGCCAGCCTCCCCACCAAACAACCGGTGTTGCCAGCAGCATCTCCAGCCAAGCGGTATTCATGGAAGCAAAAGGAGAACCCGGAATCATTTTTCCCATGCCTGTCGCTATGACTCCTACACTCAATACCGCACTGACCCGTAGCCGCCGCCGCATGTCCAGCAATTCAGGATTTTCTTCCTCACCACCAAGAGCGCCTAGCTCTTGTGACGGAACTTGTGGCTCCAAAGCCATCCCGCATTTCGGGCAGGTTCCAGGATGGTCCTGGTCTACCTCGGGGTCCATGGGACAGGTCCAGCGAGTTCCGGGAATAAAAGGTTTTGGCTCGCGCGATTCCAAAGAATCAATAGAATCAGAAAAAATCTCTTTTTTCTGAAGTTCTTCAATATACTTTTGGGGATTCGCTCGAAATTTTTCTCGACATCCGCGACAACAAAAAAAATATCGAATTCCTTGAAAGTCAAAGAAATGTTCGGCCCCTGCGGGATCGACCTTCATCTGACAAACCGGATCTGTTTCTCTATAGGACTCTGAATTTTTCGGACTTTTTTCGGTAGGCATTTTCTCAATCCCAAGGTCTACAAAGTTTCGGCATCTAACGGGAAAAACCTCGGTAAATCATTTGCGATTCCTTCGATGCTGAGGTAGCACTATAAGTATGCAACGCGTTGCCATTATCGAGGGAGTTCGCACTCCATTTGTTAAAGCGAATACATCATTGGCTGAAGCCACGGCTATTGATCTGGGTACGTTTGTAGTCAAACATTTACTGGAACGCACCCACCTTTCTTCTTCAGAAATTGACCAGGTAGTTTTTGGCCAGGTATTACCCACCCCGTGGGCAACCTTCATAGCCAGAGAAGTTTCGCTTCGCTCCGGATTGTCCCCCAGGGTAGCCGCACACAGCATATCTAGCGCCTGTCTTACTGGTGTGCAAGCATTGTGCTCGGCGCACGATACGATTGCTTTGAAAAATGCGGATATAGCCATTGCCGGGGGCGCGGAGAGCCTTTCCGACCTTCCTTTTTTTGCCAGTCGACGCCTGGCGAAAGCTTTGCTGCAAGCAGCCAAGGGCCGCTCCTGGACCAAAAAGATTGCCTCCTTTTTTAAATTGAAGAAAAAAGATTGGATTCCCGTGCCTCCTGCACTGCGAGAGCCTTCCACTGGCTTAACTATGGGGGAAAGCGCCGAAAAGATGGCCAAAGAGAATGGCATTTCTCGCCAAGACCAAGATCTGTTTGCTCAAAAAAGCCATCAAAAAGCCTGGGCCGCCAAACAAGCAGGGGTTTGGGAAAAAGAAATTGTTCCCGTTCCTGGTCCCTCAATGCTTTTCCCGGGCTACCCCCCCTTATGTGAAGACACGTTAATCCGCAAAGATTGCACCTGCGAATCTTTAGCTTCCCTGCCACCAACATTTGACCGAAAAAATGGAACTATTACCGCGGGAAGCTCTTCCGCGCTTACTGATGGTGCCGCCGCAATTTTGCTTATGAGCGAAAAACGTGCTTTGGCGCAAGGTTATATCCCGATGGGATGGATTCGCAGCGCTGCTTTTTGCGGTTTAAATCCCCACGACCAACTATTAATGGGGCCAGCTTATGCCACTCCTCTGGCATTGGAGCGTGCCGGACTAACCATGCAGCACATGGATATAATTGAGCTGCACGAAGCCTTTGCCGCGCAAGTACTTTCTAACACACAAGCTTTTGAATCGTCCACGTGGGCACAAACTCACCTTGGCCGCTCTCAACCAATCGGTACAATCGACCCTGCCAAGCTTAATGTTAATGGAGGCGCTATTGCTCTAGGCCATCCTTTTGCCGCCACAGGGGCTCGCATGGTGATGAACGCCTTAAGAGAGTTGGCTCGTCGTAATGGACAGTTTGCACTGGTCACACTGTGCGCAGCCGGTGGATTAGGCGCCGCCTTAATTTTAGAAAGAACATAGAACACCAAAATGCGCATTTTAGGAATCGACCCTGGTACCCAGTACCTTGGACTAGGAATTATTGAACGAATTTCCTCCCGACCTTGCCACGTAGCTAATTTCCTTTTGCGGCCCCGCGATTACAATACTTTGCCAGAAAAGCTTGAATACATTTTCAATAATATTTCCGAAATCATTGCGGTGCATAAACCGCAAGAAGTGGCAATCGAGGGAGTTTTTTACGCCAAAAACGCCCGTTCTGCCACTGTGCTTTCCCATGCTCGCGGAGTTGCCATGCTTTGCGCGGCTCGTGCTAGTCTAAAAGTATTTGAGTATTCGCCGGCTTCAGTCAAACGCGCAGTGGGAGTTTCGGGAGCCGCCGAAAAAAATGCGGTTATGAAAATGGTTTGCACAATACTTAAGCTTAAAGATAAAGATATTGATAAAGCTGATTGTGCTGATGCTTTAGCAATTGCGTTATGTCATCTGCACCGCAGCGCTCCCCTCGCCCCTTCCTTAGCCAATAATTACGTTATTCAGCGGCATTACTAGCGGGCAAGTCTTTCTTCTAGTTTTGGGTTCCATACCTAACCTTTTACGCCAAAACACCTGTTCGGCCAGCTTGCTCATGTCTGAAGTTGCCATGCTTGTCAGCTCGTGAGCGTCCTCTTCCTAATCAAGCTTTAGGTTTAGGGTAATTCTTTCTTTCAATTCCGGGCGCTCGGAAGATTGCACTGGTGTTTTTGGTATGTCATCTGTCGAGGGATGAGCATCGGAAACAGAAAACGAAGAGGCTTCGGCCTGCCCAGTATTAGGAATAGGAGGCGGAGGTTTAATTTTTGGTGAATCAAATTCCGGTGGAGGAGCCTTTAGTATTAAACCAGGAAGAAGTGTATTGAGCAATGCATAAATTATAATGCCTCCAAAAACATAAGAAGGTGCTGTAAATTTTGAGGAATCCTGAATAATTTCTGCCAGAACCAGCGAAAAGACCAGGGTCGGAAGCATGGCAGTTCCTATACGCATTCCTTCTCTTAGAGGGCGTTTTAATGCAAGTCGCTGATGAATGGCAATTTTTCCGGCGCGAAGAGGAATAAATACTACAAAAAATCCCAAACCTGCTAATAGCGGGGCATATCCAAAATCACCAAGCTTCAAATGTAATCCCACTTTAAAGAAATAAAAGGGAACAAAAACTGACGCAAAAGCTTCTATTGCGTGAAGCATTCTTTCCGAGGACATGGCAGGGAGTTGTTCGCGAAAGCGCCGTGCTGCCACTCCAACTAAAAAAGCTCCTACTAAATAATACACACCTAGATTTTTGGTTATATAAGCGCATACTACCGCAAGCATAAGCAAAAAAGCGAACTCCGAACGGGGAGCAAAAGGAGCAATGCGAACTGCAAAAAGTTTTAACAAAAAAGGAATAATCACCACCAAAGCAGCTAGAGCTAGTGTTGCCAAAGCCATGCGCTCTATACTTGTGGATTGAAGCATTACAAAAAGCACCGCCAAAGCCAATAATTCCGCAGCAATTGCTTTGGTTCGCGTCCAATAGCTTCCTTGCTCACCTAAATTGAAACCTGCCAGTGAATCGAGAATGAACCCGGTAGAGGGAGTCAGTAGCGCCAATGCCAGAAGAGAGCTAACCCGAAAATCTAGCTTCAAAAACCTCATCCCTACATAAACTACCCCCGCCAGAATCAAAATCATTACTATTAGATGCTGAATTAATATTTTGGCTCCCTTGCGCAACTCGGAGGCATCAATTTCCAAACCCGCAAATAAAAATAAGGAAGAAATACCAAAGGTAGCCAACAAATTGATGGTTTCGTGCTGTTCTTGCAGTTCAAATACCCCCGAAAGGGAAACCGCAACACCTAGCAAAAGACTGGTAATAGCGCTAGGGAGCCGAAAACGTTGCAAAAATTTGGGCACAATAAATAGAGCAAAAATCAGCCCGATATAAACCAGATCGGTAGGCATTCATCACCTCAAGGAAGCAAAGGCCTTTTACTGTGCCCTTTTGGCTAGCAGAATTTGAGAACTTCTTTCACCGCCTCAGCTAAAGGAAGCAGGCGCACTTCTTTTTGCCCCCGCTCTTTCCATTCAATTTTTCCTTCTGCCAACCCCTTTTTTCCTACTGCCAGTCTTAAAGGAATTCCTACTAGATCGGCGTCTTTGAACTTTACTCCTGGTCGTTCATCCCGATCATCGAATAATACCTCTACGCCTTGCGCAACAAGATCTTGATAGAGCTTTTCTGAGGTTTCCATAACCTGCTTTTCTTGCGTTTGCAAAGCCAAGAGGCAAACCTGAAAAGGTGCAATGGGAAGCGGCCAACAGATTCCGTCTTCATCATGGCACTGCTCCACTATTGCGGAGGCTACTCTTTCCACACCAATGCCATAACTTCCCATCACAATTGGAGCTTCTTGGCCCTTCTCGTTGAGAAATTTTGCCCCCATAGTTTGAGAATACTTCACTCCCAGTTTAAAAATGTGACCAATTTCTAAAGCCTTATAGACATCTAAAACACCCTCACAACGTGGGCACCCTTCACCCGATTTAACAGTTCGCAAATCTACCCATTGCGGAACAAAATCTCGTCCGGGAACGACTCCTTTTAAGTGATGCCCATCAGTATTGGCGCCAGTAACTAAATTAGTTCGTCCCTTCAAAGCTAAGTCTGCATAAACCCTTCCCTCAAACGGAACTCCCTTATCTTTTCCCACTGGCCCTAACGAGCCGGCTGCCGCTCCCATCCATTTTTGAATTTCTTCCGGGTGAGCTGCGCGCGCTTCCGCGCCACCTACTGCGGTTAGAAGTTTGGCTTCATTTAGCTCCTGGTCTCCTCTCAGCAGAGCAAGAACTGGTTTTTCATCAACCACATAAACTAGGGTTTTCATCTGCCGATGCGCGGGAACTTGGTAAGGCTTTCGGGTCAAATCTTCTATGGTACGCACCCCAGGAGTGGGAAAAATTTGAGGAGGTTCTAACTTGTATTCTTCTCTGACTTCCTCCTCAATTAGGGCTAATCGGCTAGTTGCTTTTTCGGTATTGGCGGCATAACCACACTTTTCACAAGCTGCTACTAGGTCTTCTCCCGCATCGGTACGCACCATGAATTCGGTAGATGCGGAACCGCCCATGGACCCGGAGTGGGCTTCCACCGCCACAAATTTCAACCCACAACGAGAAAATATTTTTTGGTAAGCTTGGCGATGCGCCTCAAAAGAACTATCGAGTCCTTCGAAGTCTTTGTCGAAGGAATAGCTGTCTTTCATGGTGAACTGACGCACCCGCAATAAGCCTGATTTCGGACGCGGTTCATCACGAAATTTGGTCTGGATTTGGTACCAAATTTGGGGCAGTTGCCGATACGAACGCAGTTCATCCCGGGCAATCGCCGTAAAGATTTCCTCGTGAGTCATCCCTAGGCAAAACTCGGCTCCTTTACGGTCTTTAAGGCGAAACATGTTCTCACCCATAACCGACCATCTTCCTGATTGCTCCCAAACCTCTCTAGGATGAAGGGCAGGAAGGTAAAATTCTTGCGCCCCGATAGCGCTCATCTCTTCGCGGATAATAGTTTCCACCTTGTGGAGAACCCGTTTGAGAAGCGGCAGGTAGTCATAAATCCCTGATCCCATCTGACGCATATAGCCTGCTCGCACCAGCAGTCGATGGCTAGCTACATCGGCATCGGAAGGAGTTTCCTTGAGAGTGGGAACAAACATTCGAGTAAGACGCACGGTAAACTCCTTGCGCTCTTCGCGCACAAAATCCAAAGTCTATTGGGGTTTTATCATCGACTAAGCCTAGCGTGGTCAAACTTTCGTTTTCCTAATAACGGTTTGTGAATGGGCCAAGAAGCGCTTCACGCTCTCGTGATGACGATCATCTTGGTCGAGCAGCGCCCAAGATGCCGCCAGTATCGGCGACAATCATTACTCTCCAAAGCCGAAAGAGCAGCTCCTCGGCGTGCTGGCTAAGGTCGCTACTGCCGCTGCGTCCGAGACAACGCAGCGTGGTTGTATCCTCGTCTTGCCACCCGCCAGATAGACTGCTACTGCTTCGCGTATAAGTGATGCCTGGGTATGGCCCGGAAGCATCTGCCGCATGTTGGAAACGCGCGTAGAGATCATCTTCTAGGTACATAGTAGTCTTGTGTATGTGTGAAATATATATCACACAGTAAACTATGGCAACAGACAGGAGTAGCTCCTTAGAACTCAATATTTAGCCGCGCAGCCTCTCCTGCTTTTACCGAAACCTGTCTCTGCCTTTCGCTTTCTTCTGAAGGGTGAATAACTCGCACTTCGTGGCTGCCATCAAAGACATCAACGTCAATGGGAGTACGACCAACATTATTTCCATCAACGAATACTGTAGCCCCGGATGGAACAGAATGCACTGAGAGTGTACCAATAGCGAGCTCTTCACTTTCGGGACGAGTTTTTTCTGGGAAAGTAGGCGCACTAATAGTATCGGAAACTTGTGACGAGCTAGTGGATTTAAGTTTTGCTCGCTGGTTTCGATCAACGGTAGAATGTTTCACGGTTTTCTTGGCTGAAGATTTCGGCGGGGATTTTTCGGGCTTCTGGGGGGAGGTAATGCTTTTCAACTCAGGAACAAAGGCGGGAAATGGCTTTGAATTTCGGCGACATACTGCCTTCCACTTTTCCAGCCATTTATAGGAAGTCCCTTCTTCGAAAAAATTATGAGAGAAGCGAGAACCCCCCGACTGCGCTGCGCAAATGGCCAGAACTACGCTTACTACAGTAAAAAAAAAGGCCACCGCTTTGTTCATTTTACTTCTCCTTCTCGCCCAGCTTAGTAAATTGATGGCGAGCCTATCACAAGCACTACCAAGGAGTTACCAACACATCTCTACTATACGAAAAACTGCCTTATCTTCCAGCGCCACAAATAATTGTGCTTGGGTCTTGTCCGGCCAACAAGGTACCATCAGCGGACACTATGGATGCTATTCTTACAGGTTTAACCAAGTCTCAATCTATGCTCTTGCTAACCACTATTGTATTTGGTGGAAAGAACTGTTTAGATTTTTTAGATTTTCTTCCCCAGGAAGAAACCGAGTTACTGAAAGATCGCGCGCAAAAAATCCTCACCTATCCGCGCAAACAACGAATTTCGTTTTTAGTTCAAGAAATTAAACGCATCAAAACGGAGAATAGCCGAGCTGACGTTCTTCAGGGGGCTTCACCTGAACAAGTTGTACAGGCTTTGTTAAATGAACGTCCTGCTCTGGTGGAAATTACTCTGCGTGCTTTGCCCCAGCCTTTTGCCGAACAAGTAGATCGTTCGCTGGCTCACCGTAAGACCAAGCTACGGCGTGAAATTCTGCCGGAAGTACTGGCGGTTATCCGTTGGAAATTTCAACGACAGTTGGAAAAAATTGTGCCTCCGCGGCCGTTTTTTACTGCTACTGATCTTTTAATAGTGCCTTCTAGAGATCTGGCTTTTGTGGCCGATACCTTAGGATCTCAATCGCTAGCTGCTCTTCTGGTCACACTACCAATCCAAGAGTGCGATTCGATTATGGCGCGACTTTCGCCAGAGCAAAGAGTTGTTGCTCGCAAGCAATTAGACTGCCCGGAGACTTCTGTTCTCCATGTTCAGGTTTCCGAAGAGTTCTTATCCGATTCTCAAGAAGACTTTGCTAAGGAAGTACGACGATTAGGTATTCAAGCAATCGCGCGGGCATGCCTCGCGCAATCAACCGAGTTTTCCGCCAGGGTAATCGAAGAACATCGAGATTCATTTGGCCGACAACTAGCCGAGTTGGTTTCTTTGGAACGACAAAGTGGTACTAGGTTTCCCCACCATTTTCTTAAAGAACTGCTCGGCTATATGAATGTACTGGCTCAGGAGGGACGCATTGCCATCCCCACACAGAGATCTAAAGACGCAGTCCGGCTTGCACAAAAACGACTCACAAGCCGCTTATAGTAACTTCCGTATATCTACCGAAATTCGTCCGCCTGGAAACATTTGTTTGGCTCAAGGAAAAGGAGCAGTGGCTTCGGTTTCCCGAGAAGCCACCGAGATGGCCATAGCGGTCCTCAAAGATGGGGGAAATGCTTTTGATGCAGCTTTCTCATTGGCGTTTTCATTATGCGTTTTCCATCCTCAGGCCGGAAACATCGGAGGCGGGGGCTATATGCTCTACCAATTGGCAGAAGCTACTGAGCCCATTGCCATTAACTATCGAGAGCAGGCCCCCTGGAAAGCCCGGCAAGAAGCTTTTCTGCTGGAAAACGGCAGTCCCAACCCCGACCATACTGCTCTTGGACCGCGATCGGTTTGCGTTCCGGGAACAGTCAAAGCTTTTTTTTCTCTGCATCAAAGGTTTGGGAAACTAAAAGCCAGAGATTTACTGCTAGCAGTGGCCAAAGCCGCACGAAAAGGAGCTTTGGTAACTAGATACGAAGCTGAGTGTCTCAATCGCCTTTCTCCAAAATTGGCTGAGTCGCCTGAATCGAAACGAATTTATGTGCGCGATACTCCTTTTCAGAGAGGAGATGTCTTAACTAATCCTCATTTAGCACGCACCTTAGAAATTCTAGCCGCCGAGGGAGAAGCTGCTTTTTATCGAGGGGCTATTGCTGAGCAAATAGTAAACGATCTCCAAACGAACGGAGGCTTTTTATGTGCAGAGGACCTGGCAAACTATGCTATTCGCGAATCTCCGGCTATAGGAATTGATTTTTATGGAGAAAAAATCTGGAGCATTCCTCCGGAATCAGGCGGCGCCATTCTTTTGCAGCTTCTAGCAATTCTTCGAAGCAATGAATTTGCAACTATTCCCTGGGGCTCTCCCGATTACTATCATTATTTGGCGCAAGCAGCGAAGATCGCTTTTATAGATCGTTTAGAGTATTTAGGCGATGTTCCTTTGCAAAATCATGCTACTTATAAAAATCTTTTTTCGCCAGCCCACGCTCAAAATCTTTTCAATTTAATAAACCCATTATCCGATACCGCCACCAATAAATTGTCAGAATCAATGCGTCAAATGCAATTAGGCGGCGAAAAAGGTAATTATGCAATTATTTCCGGCAATGACACTACTCATTTTTCGGTAATTGATGCCGAAGGCAATGCCGTATCCAACTCTTACACCATGAATTTACGCTATGGTTCTAAATGGAGCGTGGAAGATGCCGGCTTTTTGCTAAATGGAAGTATGGATTCTTTCTCTTTTCAAGAAGGCACAGAGAATTATTTTGGAGTGGTGGGAAGTAAGCCTAATTTGTTTGCGCCCGGAAAGCGGCCAGCAAGCAATATGGCACCGGTGCTAGTAACTTCCCAAGGCCGAATAAACATGGCATTGGGAACCCCGGGAGGGCCTACCATTCCTACTACTTTGGCATTGGTGTTGACCTCTTTGCTAGTGCACAAGAAGACGCCTTTAGAGGCAGTGCAGACTCATCGTTTGCATCATCAGGCCTGGCCAGATGTTCTTTATAAAGAAGCTACTATTTTTGCGGAAAGCTTGCTGCAAGAGCTGCAAAAGAAAAACTACTCGCTTAAGGAAAAAAATGAGCTTATTGGCGATGTGCATGGCGTTTTTCGTTCACCCGAGGGGTTTACCGGGATAAGCGATTATCGCCGAGAGGGATTTGCTCTGGGGTATTAAAATTAGATCTTATCTAAAAGCCCCTACAATGTTGTGTGTGTGTGTGTGTGTAAAACGGCCTAGAAGTCACGGCCTCCTTCTAGCACCACTACATCACCAGTTTTAATTGACGGTGCTTTTTCTTTATGACGTTCTAATACTGCAATTGAAGTTGCGTCCTCCACCGCTGTTACTTTTAGAACGCCAAGAATTTCTTTTTTCCATCCCACAAATTGACCAGTATTAGGATGCACCATTCTTTCCAGCGGTCTAATCACCACCAAGCGATGATCTATTTCGATTTGATCTCTGGATCCTAGATCTATAACCATTTGATCGCCTGTCACAGCGACAACGACACCAGTTGCCGGAAATTGCTTAGAAAGATTATTTGCCAGTTTAATAACTGCGTCCGCAGCAGCCCGATGATACTCGAGTTCCGTATCAACTACACCGCTCAACACGGTTCCATTAGCGTCGGTTACTACCTTGGCTTCTGATACTCCAACAGCTGATTGTGTAAAAATAAATTCTCCAGTTTCGGTATCCACCGCTCGGGCATCAATTCTTACCTCGGTTCGAATAACATCATACGCAAACCGATCAGTAGTTTGTTGGGAAGCACTGGATATTGTCCCAAAAAAAACCGCTCCCGCTCCACTGATCCTGCCAATGGCTGCGGCGGTTGTCTGATCTACTCTTCCTGATCTGCCAAAGTCTTGCTCTCTTAGAACTTCTTCGATCTTGTTACGCTCTACCAAGTCGAACCGGCCAGTCCTGGCAAGGGCGGTGGATACATATTCAAAAATCCCTGCAGCCGATGGCAAATTCGCATTACCAGTCGCGCTTTCGGATTCGAAAAGTGGAAGCACTGCCAACTTAGGCAAAGCAAGTCGTCGATTTTTTGTTTCCAATACCCGATCATTCCAGGTACTTGGCAAGACAATGGGCCTCGCAGGGCATCCAGCGGTTACCGCCAAAAGGGTTACCACCAGACTGCCCCACAAACACTTTGCTATTTGAACTGCGTTCATAACATGGTGCTCACAGCAGCACTAAGACGAGCAATGGTTTCTGCCAACTCCGGCGCCTTTATGGAAACGTCCTGTAAGTTTTCCTGAGACTCCTTTACTCCGTCAACTACCGCGGGCAATCGGACGGCGTCGCGACCGGTAAAGTCAGATTTTGCAGAAGTGGACAAAGCAGCTCCCTGTTCGGCCAAAGAAACTGAGTCGCTGGCCACTTTCTCTAGGTAAGCAGTAAGCAGCGCCGCGCTGGCCACCGAATTGGAAAGAAAGGTCATTTCTTCCTTTTTTAATTCTGACCTCTTCTCTTGCAGAATTTCCACTGCTTGTTCATCAGAAATATCTTCTGCATTTTCATCCGCCTGTTCTGCCGCCATATGGCTACGGGCGTACTTTTTTAGATTACTACTTAGGCTATCAGCAAATACTTGAGAGACAATAATCCCTGCACGCATCTGTGCCGCAGAGCGAAAAAAATCGTCATATTGGACCTTACCAGTGGACAAGTATTCTACTTTTTCTTTTTCTAACGGATCGTCCCCTTCCATAGTGAAGCTTCCGATCACCGTGTGTAGGTCTACCATCTTTATTCGGCTGGAAGAAGGTTTTGCCGAAGATTTAACCAAGGAGCAGCCCAAGGAAGTCATGGCAATCATTCCCAAAAGCGCAACCCCTGCCATGCGTAGACTTTTCCATCCGATTATCTGTGCCATCCGCAACCTCCGATTTTTACTTTATATTAGAAAAAACTGTGCATGGGACAACGAAATTGTTCTCCCTTTGTTCTTTCTTCAAAGAGAAAGAAGGAAATATGTCCGAGATATGCTCTTTGTGTCAAGCATGCATCATTGACTACTTCCAAAAGCTCTATAGACAGAGCCTCCAATTCCTTCTTTAATTGTCAACAAAGACATGGTATAACAATATCCATTTTTTACCAAATTGAGCATCGGAAGAGGAGAATTTTGTGATACAAATATTAAGCATTATAAGATGTAATCAAAAATGGCGATATTTTTTTATTTCTTCTTTCTTTTTTGCTTTTCCTTGTCTATGCAGCACGGTTTTTGCAAAAAAACAATCTCCCATCATTGCAGTAATGTACTTCGATTACGACGGACAAATGGATGATTTGGCGTCAGCACGTAAATTTCTTGCTGATGCCATGGGAGCCGAACTAACCGGCAAAGGAAATTGGCGGGTGATTGCCAGAGAGCAACTAGATCTTCTGATTAAGGAGCAAGATCTAGGCTCGAGTTCGCGATTTGATGTTAAAACAGCGGTAAAGTTAGGAAAATTGGCTTGCGCTCAGTATGTTGTAATAGGCAGATACTTTGAACTAATGGGTACACTGCGTATGCATAGCTCGCTCATCAATGTAGAAACATCAGATATTATTGGCGGCGTTAATGCTAAAGGTAAAATTGAGGATTTATCAGAAATCCACGAGAAACTAATTTCTGGAATTAATAGTTATTTGCGTGAACTTAAGCCCAGAGATATTCCCGAAGTACCGACCGTATTAAAAATAGGCCACAAAAAGACAGCGGTTAAGTTCATCAAGCAGGGAATTAAAAAAGTTCCGAGAGCATCTTTATCGGTCATGAAAAAATACCACGAAGCTCTTGAGGCCCAAGAAAAAGGCGATTCAAAAGCTGCCAAAGACAAATTTAATTCTATTTTGACAAACAACCCCGATTTCGAGCTGGCATCTATCAAACTGAAAGAATTTCTGTAAGCGAGTAAAGCGATGGGTTGAACTCTCCGGTTCAACGCCTGCATCGTCCCGCCGCCTCCTTTATTCCAAGAGCCTTTGCTCGGCAAAATGCTTTATTGGCTTCATCGAAGTCGTGAGTACGCACAAAGGTTTCCCCTAAGTAAAACCATACACGGCCATCACGACGATTGCAGTCTAACGCCTTCACTAAGGCATCGGCCGCCAAACCAAACTCGTTTCTGGCAAACTGGCCTTTTCCTAATCCCAACCAAGCTTCGCAGTCTTGGGGGTTTCTGCGGGCTGCTTCCTCAAAGTCGTCCACTGCCCGGTTCCATTCTTTGCTTTTGAAGTAGGCTTCACCTCTAACCGTAAAGACATGAGGATATTCAGGCGCTTCCCGAATAATTCGCGAAAGGTCATGCACCGCTTGGTGAAAATTTCCGTCCTGCAGCCGCAGCACAGCCATATTGAACTGAGTAGGATGGTAGTTACTATTTAGCTGGTAAGAACGCGCAAATGCTTTGGCGGCAACCGTTTGCCTTCCTAGTAATTGCGCCGCCCGACCTAATAGGTAGTAAGCCCCGGCGTAGTGCGGACATAGCGCCACTGCTCGCTCAGCAGAGTGCAAGGATAAAATGGCTCGTGGTTGGGCGTCATTTCTCCCGGCGGTTCCTGGTGGAAACCGCGCATGCGCCATCAGGGCCCATTTTTCCGCTGCATTTTCACTAACCATCTCCAACTCGTTTAGAGCTTTTTGAGGAGCATCTACGTCATTGTCCGACCCAAGCCATTTTACGGCTTGCGCCAAATGCCTCAAGGAAGCTAGCTGCTTTACTTGGCAATCAATTGGAGCACATACATCATGTCTAGCAACCAATCGGTCATTGATTTCCGCTCGTAATGACCTAAACTCTTCCTCAGTTTCTAATTGGCCAGATGAACCCACTATTTGAGATGCCTGCCGCTTCCACCAATCAATCTGTTCTTTTTTGATAAGGGAAGCAGCCAATAGAAAGCCACCGATCACTGCCAGCATAGCTGCAAAAAAAACTAGCCACTTGCGTTTTCTTTTTCGGGATCCATAAATCTGAGCAGATAGAGAGTTAGAAGCGCCCGTCTCAGCGGAGGAAATAGGGAGAGTGGCTTGCATTCCGGTCGCTTGCAATTGCTCGGATACGCCCAGCGGTATAGGTCTAGCGTGGAGACCAGAAAGAATTCGAATTACCTCTATGGCGGTAGGTGGCCGCTCATTAGGCTCCTTGGCCAATAGCTGCATAATTAACGAAGCCATGCCCGGCGAAAGATGAGGAGCATGGAGTAGTACTGGTGGTGGCGGCTGATTAATTTGCGCCATCAGCAAACTAACCAAATCGGGTTTGTCAAAGGGAAGCTGCCCTGTAACCATTCTGAACAGCACAATTCCTAACGAGTAGAGATCGGAACGGCCGTCAAGGTCAGCTCCCGAAGCTTGCTCAGGAGACATGTAGGCAGGAGTACCTATTACCGCGCCGGTGATGGTCATTTGTTTTTGCGCCTCGTCGAAAAAGCGCGCAATGCCGAAATCAAGAACTTTTACAAAGTCTTGCTCGCCGTAACGGTCCAGCAGCATTACGTTTTCGGGCTTTAAATCCCGATGCACCACCCCTTCGCTATGCACTGCTCCTAATGCTTTGGCAATTTGGATAGCAATTGCTATCACTCGGTTTTCGGGAAGCGGCGCCTCACTTTCCAGCAATTGGCGCAGAGTACGCCCTTCCAAATACTCCATAGCCAAAAATAGCCGCCCATCCTCGGTTTCACCAAAGTCGTACACTCTAATGGTGTTGGGATGCTCTACCGCCGCCGATGATCGCATTTCTTGAAGAAAACGCCCCACCATTACCTGGTTGTTGTCACCTAAATGGGGGTGAATCAGCTTTAGCGCCACCATGCGCCCCATGACTACTTGGCAGGCTTGATAGACCGCCCCCATACCTCCGGTGCCAATGCGTCGAATGATCTGGTACCGCCCATTAGCAAGCATGGTTCCTTCCAATGGATCTGGTGCACTGGATTCTTCACTCACTCGACAGCTCCCTTAGAAAACCTTGCTAAGCACTACCCTGAAAAAGAAAAATACCTAGACTAGCTTTTTTTTCTCGCCCATGCCCATCGAAATTTGGTAATGAGTCGGTACTTTTTGGTGAGTGTAGCTCAACTGGCAGAGCACAGGACTGTGACTCCTGGGGTTGAGGGTTCGATCCCCTCTACTCACCCTTGCACTGCCTACTGCGCCCGTAGCTCAACTGGATAGAGCGTTGGGCTTCGAACTCAAAGGCTCCCCGTTCGATTCGGGGCGGGCGCGTAGAAGCAAGAAGCCGGAATGTCTAATCTAGACTTCCGGCTTTGTTTTTACGCACAGCATTTGAATTATAGCCATACGCACAGCAACTCCATTCTCCACTTGCTCTAAAATTAGACTGCGCTTTCCGTCGGCTACTTCCGGTGACACCTCTACTCCTCGGTTAACCGGACCAGGGTGAAGAATTAGAGCCTGCTCCGGCAGCATTTTCATGGTTTCACTATGCAAACCCCAGTAACGTGAATATTCCCGCGCAGTAGGAAACAGCGGGTCGTGCAATCTCTCGGTTTGAATGCGCAGCATTATCACTGCATCAACCCCCTCCAAAGCAGAGGCTAAATGCGTGTGCACAGTGCAGCCAAATTGCTCAATTCCCGACGGGATCATGGTAGCCGGGCCACATACTCGCACTCGCACGCCCAATGCTGTCAAACACAGCAAATTCGAACGAGCCACCCGGCTATGGGAAATATCCCCCACCACAGCCACCGTGCGTCCTTCTAGCTCGCCCCAATGCTTTCGCAAAGTAAAAGCATCAAGCAGCGCCTGCGAGGGATGCTCGTGTGCACCGTCTCCTGCATTGACTACTGCGCATCGCACATGTTTGGCAATGAAATGAGGCGCTCCCGCGGCCGAGTGCCGCAGGACAATCAGATCAGGACGCATTGCTTCAATGTTGCGGACAGTATCCAGAAGCGTTTCGCCTTTAGATGTTGACGAACCCGACGAAGCCCAATTTACAGCGTCTGCAGAAAGCATTTTGGCAGCAATTTCAAAAGAGCTGCGCGTGCGGGTAGAGGACTCAAAGAAGAGGTTTAACACTAGTTTTCCACGTAAAGTAGGTACCTTTTTGATGGGTCGATACGTGATTTCTTGGAAGGTTTTTGCTCGGTCCAATATTGCAATAATTTCTTGTCGGCTTAGCCCCTCGATACCTAACAGATGTTTCCGATCGAAATTCATAGTGCTCTCTTTCTAATTAACCTCTTAGTTTGGACCGATAGCCACAAAGTCTTCTCCATCGATTTCCGTAAAATGAACCTTCACCCGCTCGCTATTATCTAAACATTCCAGGCGCTGGCCTATGAAGTCGGCGACAATAGGAAGCTCTCTACCACCTCGGTCCACCAGCACCGCCAGCCATACTCGACGTGGACGACCCAGATCCATTAGTTCATCGAGGGCGGCGCGTACTGTTCTTCCGGTAAAAAGTACGTCATCTACCAGGATTATCGTTCGATCTGTTAGCGAAAAAGGTATCTCGGTAGGTCCTATCCAAGGTCCGACGGTAGCAGTGTCGTCGCGATAAAGGCCGATATCTAAATACCCCAAGCAAGATTTCAGAGAATCGGCTTGATAAATTGCTGCTAACCTTTGAGCCAGAGGAACTCCTTTTCGGCGAATACCCACCCAACATAATTCTTGCTCTCGAACAGTTAGCGCAGCGGCCTGCCTTATTTGTTTGGCCAGTTGTTCGATGGCTAATTGCATTTCTTGTGTATTCATCACCACTCTATGCGATCGTTCCATTTTTTTACTCCTAGACAAGATGAGGCACTTGCAAAAAACTTGGTTTTTCTTGGGCTATACACCAAACTCCGTTCTAAACCCCATTCGTCGTGGGTCGTGCAGTTGGTAATGGTTATTATCTTACCTGGCTGTTTATCCATTAACGACTTACTCTTACATATTCGCTAATTTGCAATACTAGTCAATCCGCGGTAGAAATTTAGGAAAAAAAAGGAGAGTTCATGCCTTTTATCGACTGGAAACCTTCTATGAGTGTAGGCGTAGAGCTACTCGACAACCAACATAAGCAATTGTTGTCCTTGATAAATTCTCTTCATGAACAAATGAAAGTAGGCAAGGGAAGATTAGGTCTTCCTTTAGTTATTAAGGAACTGATAAGTTATACAAAAGTCCATTTTGGTTCCGAAGAACGGATGATGAAAAATGCCGAATTTCCCATTTATGCATCACACAAAGCTCAACACGATGAATTCGTTCGCAAAGTTATCGCTATTGAGCAACAATTAAGGGAAGAATCTCTTTCTGTTACTTTCGAGGCCATGGATTTTTTGCAAAAATGGTTAGTGAATCATATTCAAAATACTGACCAACAATACAAACCCTATCTCAAAAATTCACTTAGTTAACTAGTCAATGCTCAGGCCGTGTGCTGGTTGGTCTAGCTTTCGATCGCCTATTTTGTTTGACCCCATTTGGAAAACATGAAGAATGCCTTCCAACCGTGTTCTTCCTTTTGGAGTCTACACTTATGGACTTTTTGGTGGTCTTCTTATTTCTGTGCTTCTTTACCGCGCGACTGCTGATCGAAGTAACGCTGAACGCGATCAATCTGCGCTACGGGAGGCGCTTCCAGGACCAAGTTCCTTCAACTCTGGAAGGCCAAGTAGATAAAGAAATTGTTGTTCGCAGTCTGTCGTACACTCAAGCTCGTGGTCGTCTAGATATTGGGAACACCCTTTATGATGCTACAATAGTCCTTGTTCTTCTTTTTTCTGGTATTTTGCCAACAATCGAAGGAACCCTGATATCTAACCGAGTGGACGGCGCATATTTGTTTGTTATTTATTTAATCGCCATTTCACTGATAACCGCGCTTTTACATTTGCCGGTTTCTCTTTATGGAACTTTTGTCTTAGAGCAGCGATATGGGTTTAATCGCACTACTTTTACACTATGGCTTAAAGATCTGCTTAAATCATTGCTAATTTCAGCACTTATAGGAATTCCTTTACTATATGCCGCGTATGGATTTTTCAGCCTTTTCGGCTCAGCTTGGTGGTTTTGGCTTTTTCTATTCTTGCTAGTAATACAAATTGGAATGGTATGGCTTTTCCCTATTATAATCGCACCGCTCTTTAACAAATTTGAACCACTTCCGCCAGGACCTTTGCGCGAAAGGTTAGAAAAGCTTGCCAACGAATCAAAGTTCAACACCCGCGGTATATACGTAATGGACGCTTCTCGCCGCTCTGGTCATTCAAATGCTTATTTTTCTGGGTTTTTTCGACCAAGAATTGTTTTGTTTGATACCTTGATTCAAAAAATGAATATAGACGAAACCGCAGCAGTACTAGCACACGAAATTGGTCATTATCGCGCTCGACACGTGTACAAGCGTCTTATTTTTTCAGTCATTGTTCAGCTACTAACGCTTTGGCTTCTTTCTAAATTGGTTGCCTGGCCACCATTGTTTTTTGCATTTGGGTTTTCTCACCCCTCTTTCTATGCAGCATTAACTTTAGTTTCATTATGCGGAGGTGCTTTTACATTCTTTTTCGCTCCTATTTCTAGTTTAATTTCTCGTAAACATGAATATCAAGCGGACAAATTCGCAATACAAGTTACTGGTCAACCTGCGGCAATGAAATCAGCGTTGGTCAAACTTAATCAAGAAAATTTGTCTAATCTATATCCTCACCCCTGGTACAGCGCTTGGAACTATTCTCACCCCACCCTTCTTGAGCGCCTCTTTGCTATCGATCGGGCTTCTACTCAGTTATCCAACGAATAAACCTAGCCACGGAGCATTGCCATGTCCCTGTCTTCCCCTAGCCCCTCACTTACTGTCGATGCCATTATTGAGCTACCTGGCGAGCGCATTGTTTTAATTATGCGCAAATATCCGCCTTTGGGCTGGGCGCTTCCCGGCGGCTTTGTGGATGTCGGCGAATCTTTGGAACAAGCAGTAGTACGCGAAGCCCGTGAAGAGACTGGCTTATCTATTGAACTAGTTGAGCAGCTTTTTACCTATTCCGACCCTGGGCGCGATCCTCGCCGACATACAGTCTCGGCCGTCTATTACGCGAAAGCTACCGGGGAACCTCGGGGAGCAGATGATGCCGCGCAAGCAGGGGTTTTCGCACAGCCAGAGATTCCCCAAAACCTGGCGTTTGATCATGCATCTATCTTGGAGGATTTCTGGCGCTACCGAAAAACCGGCCAAAGGCGCAAGTTGTAGTATCTTGCTCTTGACGAAACTCATCTGACGGTTAGGTTCAACTGTTTTGATACAACAGTTTTTGCCTCTTTAAGCTAGAAGGAGTTAGCAACTATGGAAAAGAAGCTTCAAAAAGAAACCCGTGAATTTCAAGCTGAAACGAAACAAATTTTGAACTTAATGGTTCATTCTATTTACACTAACAAAGAAATATTTTTACGCGAATTGCTTTCCAACGCTTCCGACGCTATTGACAAAGTTCGCTTCGAATCGCTAACCAATCCCGAGCTAACAAACAGCAAGCAGTTGGAAATCCGTATTGATATCAATGAAAAAGAAAACTGCGTTACCATTTCCGACAATGGAATTGGGATGAGCTATCAAGAAGTAATAGAAAACATTGGTACAATCGCCAAATCAGGAACACGGGCGTTTTTAGAGAAATTGAAAGCCGCCAACTCTTCGGAAAGCGATATTAGAATGATTGGCCAGTTTGGGGTTGGCTTTTATTCTTCCTTCATGGTAGCCGATCGGGTAGTTCTGCTCACTCGAAGCGCCAAAGAAACCTCAGGCGTCCGCTGGGAGTCTGCAGGTGACGGAAGTTTTAGTATTGAGGAAACCGAAAAAGAGGACCGCGGTACTTCTATTACATTATTCTTAAAAGAAGAATTCCGGGATTCAGAAAAATCGGAAGAGAATTTTCTCAACCTTTACACCATCCAAAATTTGGTTAAAAAATATTCCGACTATGTACACCATCCAATTTATATGACTTTTCCTGTCACCGAAAAACCAAAGGACGAAAACAACAAAGAAATTGAAAATGCAGAACCAATAACTCGTTACGAGACCAGAACCGTCAATTCGATGAAACCGTTATGGACTCGCCCTAAAAACGAAATATCCAAAGAGGAATATTCCAAATTTTACAAACAGACATTTCATGATTGGAATGAGCCAATAGACATTATTCATACCAAAGCTGAAGGCATGGTGGAATATACCGCTCTTATATTTTTACCGGAAAAAGCTCCTTTCGACTTCTACCAAAAAGATCGCCACTATGGAATTCAACTCTACTCGCGCAACATTTTCATAATGAATGAATGCAAAGATCTTATTCCAGAGCACCTTTCGTTCGCTAAAGGGTTGGTAGATTCGCCAGATTTTTCGCTAAACATTTCTCGTGAGCTTTTGCAACACAGCAATCAACTTAAGATTATTGGAGCAAATCTAGAGAAAAGCATTGTAAAAAGCTTAGAAAACATGCGCGACCAGGACCGAAAAAAATACGAAACATTCTGGAATGAATTCGGAAAAATCATCAAAGGTGGGATTTATTTAGGAAGACAAAACCACGAAAAGCTCCAAGATCTTTTGCTTTTCCATTCTTCTAATTCAGCTGACAGCATGACCACTTTAGGCGAATATGTAAGCCGCATGCCAGAATCACAAAAAGAAATATTTTATGCTTCTGGCCGAGACCGACAAAGCATTGAAGCTCTTCCGCAAATGGAATTGGTTAGAGAAAAGGGCTATGAAGTACTTTATTTGTTAGACAGAGTAGACGAATTTGCTATCGACTCTCTCCATTCCTACAAGGAAAAGAAATTCAAGTCAGTCAGTCGAGGAAATCTGGAACTTGATGATTCGCAAAATGAAGAAGTTAAAAAAGCTAACGAGCAATTGGCTAAAGACAATGAAGATTTGCTAAAAACTATCAAAGATTTTCTCAGTGGCAAAGTTAGCGATGTTCGAGTTAGCAATCGCCTAAAATCAAGCGCAGTTTGCCTGGTCAGCGGAGAGGCGGGCGTGAGCATTGCCATGGAAAACATTCTCTCCGAAATGAATCAGCCCCATAATATGTTTCGCGCCAACCGAGTTTTGGAAATCAATCCCCAACATGCATTGTTTTCCGTACTTCAATCTATCCACAAAAAAGACGCTCAATCGGATACCCTCAAATCGTATAGCGAGCTTTTGTACGAGCAAGCATTACTTATAGAAGGTTTGCAAGTAGAAAACCCGGCTGCCTTTGCCAACAGAGTTGCTCAGCTAATGGTCCAAGCGCCAGTGCAGTAATCATTACCCAGGCAATTGAGTTCCAAATTTGCCTACAAAGAATCCTCCAGCCCCTTTGAAAAAGGGGAGTCTATTCACCGCAGGGAAACGAACTCGATTGCCCTGCGGTCTACGTCTTGTCAGTTAGTAATCAGTTCAACCCCGAATGCAGTGCTGTGAATACAAAGTATCTCCTGAATCTACCGCCAAGTTAGCCCAGAAATTTGCAAAGCCGTGGGCCTTCAACATACTTACGCGAAAGAAACGGTTTTTTTATTTTTCTTCTTAACTACTTCGCCAGTTATACTTGATTCGCCATCATCGTTCATTATCCAGTCTTCCACGCCGTGCATTTTCTCATAAAACTCCCCAATTCTCTCTTCTAGAGTTCTTGGAGGGCTAATTTTCTCACCATACTCATCTATTTCAGCCGGCTGTACCGCTGAAATACCCTCAACTCCACCTCGCGGTAATGGACCGACACCCCATTCTGCCGGATCAATGTCAGAAAAGTCATCATCACCCATGGAACCTCCTCTCGGTGGCGGCCGGACATCAGGGGGCAACTGTTGCATATAGTTTTCTTCTCTTAATTCAAGGCGACCTTCGTTATGAAGTCCAGCTACAATATTAGTATTGTCAACGACAATTCTCATATTGCCACGATTCCTCGATGTTGTTTTTAGGCGACCTTTTTCTGCCCACATTATTGCCCCAAACTTTCTTGGCAAATCAGCAATAGGGTTGTCTGACAAATCAAGCAACTTAAGCGCTTTAGGCACACCATTAAATGGCAACTCCATTACTATATTGTGCGACAAATTAAGCGTAATTAATCTTGTTAATAATAAATCCCAAACCTTGGAAACCATGCATATGTCGTTATGAGACATGTCAAGATGAAGAAGCCCCTGCATTCTATTCATGATATCCGGGGCTTGATCTAAGTGGTTGTGTGAGATTGAAAGAGTACTTAACTTATCTAAGTTGGCGATTTCTGTCGGCAGGAACGTAAATTCGTTATGGTCAAGCTTGAGCTCTTCTAAATTTTGAAGAGTATCAAATGTAGTCGGCAATGATGTCAGCTTGTTATTAGAAAAATCCAGTTTTTTTAGTTTATGAAGCTCGCCCAACTCATCCGGAATCTCTCTCATAGCATTTCCAGAAGCATTCAAACTAATTAGGCTGGTCATTCTCTCTATTCCTGGATCCAAAATTTTCAAATAATTACCACTAATGTCTAGTTCTTTAATACTCATTCCGAAAAGAACTGGGGGTAGCCCTTTAAGGGAAAGTTTACTAAAATTGAGCTTGCTTTTTCCCTTTTTTTTGAACTCCGTTAAAATATTAATTGCTTTGACTCGATTTTCAGCGCCAATTCCATTTTTTTTCCAATTATTCAAAATAGTTTCTTCTTCAGGGGTCCAAACTGAATGCGATTGAGATGAGGAGGCGCCTCCGAACCAAAGAGTTGGAATGAACTTAATATTCGTTAGCTTAACTGCTTTAACATCTTTCGCAGCAAGAGGACGAATAACTTTTGATTGTTCGTGACCATGCCATTGATCTGAGTCGTTGGCTTTATAGTTACTATGCCGCCGGGGAGAACTACACTGCGGGGAAACACTATGCTTCGAAGAGACACTATGCTTCGAAGAGACACTAGATTGTGAAGAGACGGAGGAAATACAACGTTCTGAGGAGGCATCGCTTTCTGGTATAGAGACACATTTTTCTTGCTGATGGAATAGATTCTTTGCTTGGCCATTATCAGGTGGCATTGGCTGCGAAAAATCGCCCGCTTGCATCATAAGTCGTCGACGAAGTTTTTCATATTCGTTAGGACAGGTTAGTTGCGGTGACACATAGAACATTAGTTTATCCTCACAACGGGAACATTCCAAAAGATATAAAGAGCAATTATGGTTAACCAACGAATCTTATACCGAGGTTTTCAATAATTTTTTTCACGTATTCCATTCCATCGGCAACCGCTTCTCCCATTTCCGCCAATCTGGCTTTAGCTTTTTGATGCTCACGCCAGAATTCTTGCCCATCGAGGAATTCCTCAAGAAGCTTTCCATTGTCAATTTTCTCGAACTCAAGAACCGCTTGGGTGAGTCGCTCAAGTTTTTCGGGAGGACTTTTCCGGCAAATAATTGCAGCCACTTCTTCCGGAAATTCTTGAAGATATTTCGGAAGACCAAGTTGCTCAGCCAATTGAACTTGATAGCTGAGAGCAATAACCTTAGGATTATCAATTGCTTGATATTCCTCTCTGTCAAAAAGCTGGTAGTAGCTCAGTAAATTTAATTTATTTTGCCTAAATAAACCAAGGCCAAGTTTTTTATAATCCTCGGTCCATCCATCTTGGTCTTCTATGTCACGTATTTCGGCATCAAGAATTCTCTTGTTGACTTTGAGCACTGTTAGTTTTTCCGCCAATTCGTCAACGTATTCGCGCCAGAATTGCTTTGCGCCTAAATAGGTTTTGAAAAGCGCGCCTCCATCTATTTTTTCAAGAGTCAGCACAATTTTTTTAATCACTTTAATCTCTTCCGGAGAAACCGAGTCCTTCAATTGTTCAGGTAGAACAATTTTATTGATTTTTCCAGGAAGCTCTAAATCCTTTGAAAGTTTTACTTGAAGCACTAGTGATGCTTCGGCGCCATCTATTGCATCTGATTCGCACAAATGCACAAATATATGTGCAATCTTATTGATAAGGTATTGTCGAAACAGCCCTTTAGCTAACTTGAAGAATTGCTTTATTTGATCGGCATCAGGATGGGCATAATATTTTTTAATGTTTTCCGCTTTATCACACATCTCTTTGTCGGTGAAAACCAGAGAAACACCTTGTTCAGCAAGTGGCTTCATCTGACTAGCAGCAAAATTTGTATCCTCGTCACTGACTGTTTCTAAGTAGCGTACTGCCTCAATGGCTTCACTGATATGATCCTGAGTCAAAGGCATCAACGCTCCAACCTCTTCAAACTCGCCGACCAAAGGCAAATCAAGCAGTTCAGCTGTTGCTATGTTGATAGCTAAAACGAACTCCTTAACATTGATTCTCATTCCTTGCAATTTCTGCAATTCTCCATAAGTATAGGCGAATATAGTTACTAAACCTTGGCGTTGCACCGATCGTTTTAAATCGATCAAACCAACCGGACCATTGCCTGATTGTTTGATATCTTCCCACCTTTCAATTAATTCTTCCTGGTCCATTACCAGCCGCTCTGGCGCCTCGTTTATGGGTGGTTCGCCATCAAATGGTACATTTTCGACACTTCGCGAGCCATGATCATCGTCAGTAGCTGTATTTTCATGCAATAGAGAGGAAGGTAGATCCATGCCTGGCTCAACGGTTCGCTTTCCATATTTTATTTGGAGACGTCCCTCGGATGCCAAGCCGTGTATCAAATAAGTTCCTCTGGTATAGATATCTATTTTTTTACCTTTTTTAGTGGTCGTTATTTTGTCGGGATCGCGATTTAGCGTCATTGGCCCTAAAGCTTTGGGCAGTGTTCTCATATCTCGATTATTCTCAAGATTTAGGGTCTTCATGTTCTCGGGATGCTTTTCTAACTCGGGCAGTTCTTGGAGGCCAGTGTTTTTTAGATTAAAATGATTAAGTACATCAATTATGAGTTGTTCCCATCTTGGCGGAATACGCTTAAGATTTGGATTGTTTGATAAATTAATATCCTTCAGACTCGACATGTCTCCAATTTTTGGCGCGAGCGCTAGAAGATTATTGTCAGCCACCGAAAGTTCGGCCAAGTTTGTGAGTTTAGAAATGAAACCATATAAAACTTCAATTTGGTTGTTATTGAGCCTAAGTGACCGTAATTTAGCAAGTTGAGAAATAGTCTCGGGCAATTGCTTAATCTTATTCGAAGATAAATCGAGCTTTTCGAGATTAATAAGTTTACTGAGTTCATGGGGAATTTCACTTATCTCATTTTTAGACAGGTCAAGCTTAGTCAAATTTATGATATCAATAACAACTCTTGGAATTTCAGAAAAATGATTCTCACTCAAATTGACATATTTACAATAAGAGTCTCTGATGGAAACAGGCAGATCTCTTAGCCCTTTGTTGCTTAGGTCCAATTTTGTATTAGCTTTTTTTCCGCTGGAGTTGGGTATTGTTTTTGAAATTGCAGTAGCAATTTTCATTCTATCTTCTACGTCTCGTCCATTTGCCCCTGCGTCTATCCACGCGCGCATCGTCCGGTCAATAGAAGGTAGAGTTTGCGAATTTGATGCTCCAAACAAATCGAAGGGATGGCGATTTTGTTGGGAGGGATTCGGTCGTCCTCCACCTACTTGGTCAGATTGCCTTTGCTCTCCAGATTGACTAGACCGCCTTCGCTCCCCAGCTTGACTAGACTCACCCTGCTCTTCAGCTTGACGAGACCGCCTTCGCTCTCCAGATTGACTAGACCGCCCCGGCTTTTCTCCCTCGAGTGACGGCCCCGCATCAGATTGCCGCCCATTAGCTCGAGCTCTAACTCGCATAGCCCCAGGTGATTCAATTTGAGATAAATCCGGTTGTTTGCAAGTTCTAAAAACCGACGAAATTGCGCGCATATTACATCTTTCGTGTGACTGGAACACAGTAAAGAAATTTGGGCGATACCCAAATACTCTAGTAATTGCTTCGTAAACTAGCGCAGGCACGATTGTCGGCAAATGCATCCAAAAGTTGCTTTTTTAATTCTTTGCTTCACAAAGTGCCTACTATGGTCATAATTTGCGTTAAACTTCTCACTTAAACAACTTGTCAATAGACCATTATAGAATTATGCCTACCTAGTAATCGGCAGTATACTTACATGCAGCCGGACTTTCCAGGAATTTTTTTGAAAATGCCCAATAGCGCTGCTCTTCAATAGCTTTTCGAATTTGCTCCATCAAATTCAAGAAATAATGAATGTTATGCAGAGTATTTAGGCGCATTGCCAGAATCTCTTTTGCAGCAAATAGGTGCCTAAGATACGCCCGGCTAAATGTACGACAGGTATAACAAGAACAAAATGGATCAACTGGGCGTTGATCTTTTGCATAGCAAGCATTACGAATAATTATTTTTCCTTGACTGGTGAACAGCAATCCGTTACGCGCACAACGAGTAGGAAGCACGCAATCAAACATATCAATTCCCGCACCCACGCAGGTTACTAAATCAACTGGAGTTCCCACTCCCATTAGATACCTAGGTTTACTGAGGGGTAGTTGCGGTGCACAAAACGCTACCCCTTCATGCATGGTTTGAGGCTCCTCGCCTACGCTATAACCACCGAGCGCATAACCAGGTAAATCTACAGAGCAGATTTCTTCTAAATGCCTCTTTCGCAAATCGGTAAACACCCCTCCTTGCACGATTCCGAAAAGTGAAGAATTCTTCCGGTTCCAGGCTTTTTCACAACGAACCAGCCACGAAGTAGTCCTCCGAAGCGATGTTTCCAAATATGAACGAGAGCTATTGGCAGGCGGACACTCGTCCAATGCCATAATGATATCGGCTCCTAGATCTTGTTGAATCTCCATCACAATTTCCGGACTGAAGAAATGCGCAGAGCCATTCAAATGAGAACTAAAAGTTACCCCATCATCGGTAATAGTGCGTCGCTGCGCCAAGGAAAACACCTGAAATCCACCACTGTCGGTTAGCAAAGAATTAGGCCAAGAAGCAAATCGATGTAATCCGCCCATTTGTTTAATCAATTGATGCCCAGGACGGAGGTACAAATGGTAAGTATTTCCCAGAATTATCTTTGCGCCTTCAGTTTGAAGATCATCAGGCCCTAATGCTTTGACCGACCCCAAGGTCCCTACCGGCATGAATACCGGCGTCTCAATACATCCATGAGAGGTATACAACCGGCCACGCCGTGCCTGCGAAGATGAATCTACTGCGGTTAACTCAAAACTTATTAATCCGGCCACTTATAATCCTCATTCTCGACTAAGCGTTTAATTTCTTTCAAAGAATCAGCATGGCGTCGCCATAAGAAAAGAAACGGTAATGCCCTCGCACGGCTTCTCGATAGGCAGCCCGGATTTGGTCACAACTAGCAAACGCGCTTACTAGCAATAATAGCGTGGATTTCGGCAAATGAAAGTTGGTAATCAAAGCATCCACTGCCCGAAATTGATACCCGGGATAAACAAACAGTTCGGACACGCCTTCTCCAGCTTGTATTTCACCTTCTTTCCAAGCAGATTCGAGAGCACGAGCACTGGTTGTTCCTACTGCAATTACGCGCCCCTTACGCGCCCGCGCTCGCTTCACTGCTTGCGCGGCCTCAGTAGTAATTTCATATTTTTCCGCATGCATTTTGTGCTGCTCAATATTTTCTACCCTGATAGGAAGAAAAGTTCCTGCCCCTACATATAAAGTGATAAATGCTATTTCTACTTCCTTTCTAGCAATTTCTTTTAGAATAGATTCTGTAAAATGAAAGCCAGCGGTGGGAGCTGCAGCTGCTCCTAGACGCGCAGCGAATACTGTTTGGTAACGACTGCAGTCGACTCTATCAGGCTCCCGCCGAATATATGGCGGCAATGGAACCGACCCCACCCGCGCTAAGTCAGACATAAAATCTTCAGAAAAGAACCGCACCTCATATGCTCCTCCTCCAAAGGAGGCCAAAACCTCTGCACTAAGCCCTTGAAAATCAAGCTTCATTCCCGGTCGAATTGGCTTGGAGGCTTGACCAATACACCTCCAGTTATTTCCTAACGGATTTGCCAAAGGCATGGTCAATACTAATTCTACTTTTCCTCCGGATAGGCTTTTTTTTCCCTGCAATCGCGCAGGAATCACTTTGGCATCATTAAGCACCAAGAGATCGCCAGGACAAAGGTATCCGACCAAATCGCTAAACAACTGATGACTCACTTCTCCAGAGGATCGCTGCAAGACTAATAGCCTAGAGGCATCACGCTGGGGTAATGGCTGCTGCGCAATCAACTCCTCGGGCAAATAATAGTCAAAATCTTCTAACTTCATCCTTAGTAAGCACTCCGAACAATAGACTCCACTGACCCAAACCTAATAAATACATTATATTAGGAGAAACATCCCTTAAAACTTGACAAGTATACTCGATTAATCTAACACTTACAACATGGTAGGTGTAGGTCCGTGTCTATCTTAAAAATAAGCCAATTCAATTCAGAGGTAGCACTATGCCAATTAGTTTGAAATGTAATTTCTCTGCGTTCCGAACAAGAGGTTCTGGCAAAACGCAATCTTCTGGCGATACCCCAAACAGCGCACCAAATTTCACAAGCAACGAAGCACGCCAGACCACCGAACTCAACAATCATGTCGATAATGCTCTCATCAGCGCCAGACTGCGAAAAATCTTTCACACTAAAAATCCAAGGCATGCTCCACTTTCTACAAAAAAGCTCATCCGTATTACAAGAAATTCAGTCAACGACTTCGAAAACTTTGATTTAGAAAAACAAAATAGTCTTTTACACTATGCCCAGAAAAAGAATGAAGAATATCTTCCAAAAAAGACGCCCCATGGCGAAGAATTAGCTATCCCCAAAGACCATGCGCTTTTCAGCGGAATAACCATAGACGAACCGAGGCTTCGTCGTACCGGAACTGGAAAGGGAAGCTGGTTTCTTTCCTTGCGCTTAGATAGTTTAGGTGAAGGCGGATTTGGTCAGGTAAATCGAGGATTAGTGCTTAACCAAAAATCATCTTCCGACAACCAACAATATGGTTTGAAATTCGAACCTGTTGCCGTTAAGGAAATCTTAAAAGTTAATATTGCCAAACAAGAAGCAGCCAAAATGCGTGAGCTCAACAAGCTTAAAAGTGACTATTTGATAAAGTACATTGGAAGCCAGCAGACCACATACTCGGGTCTTGCAATATTTGAACTAGCGAGAAGGCGAAAAATCTTTTCCGCAGAACAGATTGAAAAAGTTACAGAACCGTCGTCAATGCTTGTCTTGGAGCTTGCTCCACACGGAAACGCCAAGGAAATTGCCAACAAAATTCGTAATAGCACACTTCCAGAATCTGAAAAACTCCGCCTACTACGAACCATGATACTACATATTGCAAAGGGTGTAAAAGCAATGCATGACGCCGGATGGGGGCATTGCGACATCAAAGAAACTAACGTTATGCTTGGTAGCGATGGTCGTTTTAAATTGTGTGATTTTGGAGTATCCATAAATACCAAAAATGGAGCAACGCCAGCATTAAAGGTTAGGGCGGGAACGCATGGTTACTTTGCTCCCGAACTTAACGATAAGAATCAGTTGCAACAGGGATGCAATGCTCAATCGGCTGACATGTACTCATTGGGAAAAACTATTGTTGCACTATATAAGTCCATAGTTCCATCTATATTCACAGATTTGCCAATTAGTGATCCATTGCTGATGATCACCCAGGACAACTATTTGTGTTCTCCAAATCCTTCCGACCGTCCTAGTATTAATTACGTGCTAAGCAACCAGTTTTTTCTTCAAGGAACATACGAACCTAGCGAATTGTTGAACAAACTGGCCAGTGAAGGTATTATTTCGAAGTCGACAGCTTTTCGCGAACACCTTAGTATAAATTCTTTTGACTACTATCTTGGCTCGACTGGTGGTTTAAAAGGAAAAATAAAGAGATTTATGTGTAAAGGTAGAATGGAATAAAGGATGATCACTGCTGGCTCTACATGCTTAAGAAAATCCGTCCTCGTGTTGAGAAATTACCAGCCCGAGTTTAGCTAAACGGTAACGCATCGATCTAAATGTTAACCCCAATAGTTTAGCAGCTTCTTTTTTTACTCCTCCACTCCGTTCCAATGCCAATTGTAGAAAACGCCGTTCGATTCCGTCCAAATAAGATTGCAGATCGATCCCATTGGCCCCCAACACCACTTCATCGGAAGCCACTGGCGCCACTACGCCACGAATTGGCGAAGGTAAGCCACTCGCCAGTACTACCTCTCCTTCCGTCAAAGTAACTGCTCTCTCAATGGCATTTTCCAGCTCCCGAACGTTACCTGGCCAATCATAAGCTTGTAATAAAGCAATTGCTTCCTGCGAAAACACAATTTTTGCACGCCCCTCTTGCGAGGCACATCTCGCAGCGAAATATTCTGCAAGGGGAACAACATCTTCTTTTCGTTCGCGCAAAGGAGGTACGGCTATTTGAATAACATTTAATCGGTAATACAAATCTTCTCGAAAGTGCCCTTCTTTAACCTCTTCGATTAAATCACGATTGGTCGCGGCGATGAGCCGGACATCTACTTCAATATCTTTATTACCCCCTACCGGTCGGATGCATCGTTCTTGAATTGCCCGCAATAGCTTAACCTGAGCGGGCAAGGTAAGCTCACCTACCTCGTCCAAAAAAATGGTTCCGCCATTAGCAGCCTTAAAGAGCCCTACTTTCTCCCCCATTGCTCCGGTGAACGCGCCGCGAACATGCCCAAACAGCTCGCTTTCCACCAGCCCCTCGGGAATAGCTCCGCAGTTGATAGGTACAAAAGATGCCGATGCCCGTGGCCCTTTGTCATGCACAGCGCGAGCCACTAATTCCTTTCCAACTCCCGATTCGCCCACAATCAATACTGTGGTTTTGCTGGCGGCTACTTTTTCTACCAATGAATACACTTCCCTCATTGCCGGACTTTGCCCAATCATGCCGGCAATACGATTTCTCGATCCTAATTGGATTTTTAGTAATTCATTTTCTCGAAGTAAATGCCCCTTTTCTAATGCCTTTCTGACCAAAATAGAAAGTTCTTCATTCTTAAAAGGTTTGGTTACATAATCATATGCTCCTAATTTCATTGCTTCAATAGCATTTTCCATGGTGGCATAAGCAGTAATCATTACAACTTCGGTTTTGGGTTGGGTCAGCTTAAACGCTTTAAGCACATCCAAGCCGCTTCCACGACCAATGCGTAAATCGCTAAGCACTAAATCGACTTCAGTAGAATCTGCTAGCTCGATTGCATCAGAAACACAACCCACCGAAAGGACTTCGTGTCCTGATTTTCGTAGAAGAATCTCTAGGTATTCTCTCATTGATTCTTCGTCATCTACTATTAAAATGCGAGCCATTTATTTTCCCCGTTTCTCTTAGGTAGAAGGCTCAATTTTTTTTCTATCCAATAACGGCAAGCGAACCGAAAAGATACTTCCCTTTCCTTTTTCGCTTTGCACCAACACCCACCCGCCATGCCCTTGCACAATCGAATGTACAATTGCTAAACCTAGTCCTGTCCCGCGCGATTTAGTGGTGTAAAATGGCTCAAATAGGTACGGTAAATCCTCAGAGTTAATTCCGTTTCCGTTATCGCACACCTGAAGCTCGGCCTCGTTAGCAATCTTGCTGACTACAATGCGTATTCTGCCGACCCCAGGCATTGCCTCACAAGCATTGGCTAACAAATTCCAGAGAACTTGATTTAGCTGACCGGCGTCTCCCTTAACCACCAAATCGTTTTCCAAATCCATGGAAAGCTCAAATTGATCTCGAGATGGATCGCTTCGAAATAAAGTAGCAGTAGAACGAGCTATTTCCGCCAATTCCATCGGTTGCAATTGCGCCAATGATGGACGCGCGTATTGCAAAAAATCAGAAATTAACGTATTTAAACGATTGGCTTCTTTTAACACAATCGACATTAATCGAAGTTCGTCTCCGGAAAGAGCCATTCCTGCGCCCAGCAATTGAATGCTACCACTCATAGAAGCCAAGGGATTACGTAGCTCGTGAGCAAGACCTGCAGCCATAGAACCAATAGCCGCGAGTCGCTCAGCACGCTTCATAGCTTCTTCCATGGCACGGAGCTCAGTCATATCTTCTACCACTATTACGTGTCCTTGGTCATTACCTTCGCGATCAAAAAGGGGCGCAGCGGAAAAACCCAGTTTTACTTCTCGACTATTAGGTATTTTTCGAGAGACTTCCAGTTTTTCCGCTACTTCGGTTTTTAATAGATGCTGACAAACTTCGGGAAGATAAGACTCAATCATACTTCCTCTAACGTCTTCATAACGAAATCCGCAAATCGATTCACCCGCCGCATTTACGAATGTAATTCGACCGAACCTATCGGTCGTTACAATGCCGTTCGCGATTGATCGCAGTATGCTTTCATGAATGGTTTCTAAAGCTAGATAATCATGCTCACGTAAAGTCAAGCGCTCTCTAGTTGATCGTAATTGCTCCGATAGATGGCTAGCTAAGCCTGCAGTGAGGCATATAGCGCTGGTATGGGCAAATAGGGTAAATAGCAGCCGCGGAAGCGGTACGTTTGATTGCGAAAATCGGACTGAAGGAGAAGGCAACCATTCCTTGTTCAAACCTACACAAATGCTCACTAATAGCGTAATACAAAGAAATGCAATTAATAATGCACCCCGCCGATAAAACAAGAGAGCAGCGCTGGCCACCGTTACAGGATACATCAACAAAATAATGCTTTCCACTCCCCCGGTGAGATATACTAAACATGATACAATAATCACATCGCCAATTACTTGGACGTAAGCTAGCTTGCGGTGATGTACGGTTCGAGTTCTCAGAATCAGCAGATAAGCCACAGAAATCAAATAGGTAATGCCAATGATTATATAAAGGGCTTGCTCAACTTTTCCTAACTCCTGAATATCGGAACGAACCAAAACATAGGTGGTACCGGCTAACAATAAAGAGACAAGTGCTATGCGCAAAATGGTCAGCCATACGATTCTATCGAAAAGCTCTTCGTGAGCAAATGCTCCCTTGGCTGAAGCATAGCTTTGTCGATATCGCCTGACATTGCTAGGCATAACTCCCACTAGTTGACAGTCCCGGCGATACTGAAAATAGGCATGTACATGGCTATTAAAAATCCACCCACAATCCCGCCCAAAAAAACCATCATAATTGGCTCAATCATAGAAGTAAGTGCTCCTATGGCCACATCAACTTCATCATCATAAAAATCCGCAATTTTGTTTAGCATTTGATCCATCGCGCCAGTCGCCTCGCCCACCCCAATCATTTGCACTACCATGGTAGGAAAGACTCCGGTTTCCAAAAGCGGTGCGGCAATGGTTTTTCCTTCACTTATTTTTGAGCGAGTGTAATAAATAGCAGATTCAATGGTACGATTACCCGCCGTTTTTGAAACAATTTCCAGCGCATCTAGTATTGGAACACCTGAACTAATCATTGTACCCAGCGTACGGGTGAATCTTGCCACTGCGATTTTTCGAATCAAGGGACCAAACAAAGGCGCTTTCAAAATATATTTGTCAAATATGCTTCTTCCCTTCTTATTTCTTAAAAATGCCCGCACAGAAAAAACAACACCAATAATGGCTCCAATTAAATGCAAAATATATGACTGTAGCCACTCCGAAACATCAATTACAAATTGAGTAGGAGCCGGCATGGTGCCACCGAAATCTTGAAACATTTTTTGAAAAGTTGGCGTAACCTTTAAAAGAAGAACAGCAACTACTAATACTGCAATACATAGCACAATTACAGGATAAGTCATAGCCCCTTTAATTTTACGCTTTAATTTTTCATTTTTTTCAATAAATGCCGCCAATCTACTTAATATAGTATCTAAAATACCACCCATTTCTCCAGCCGCAACTAATTGTACATATAGCTCGTTAAATACTTTAGGGTGCTCCCTTAGAGCATCGGCAAATGTCGCGCCCTCTTCAACTTTAGCTTTTACTGCCAATAAAACTTTTTTCATTTCTGGATTTTCAGTTTGTCCCGCCAATAGCTCTAAGCATTGCACTAGCGGCAGACCAGCGTCAATCATAGTGGCGAACGTACGTGTAAAAACTAGCAGGTCTTTCTTGGTAACTCCTCCCAGTCCAGGAATGACAATGTTAGCTGGTTTTTTGCGTACCTTAACTGGAGTATACCCCAATGAACGCAAACGGTTTTCTACTACCTCTGCGTCGGCGGCCTCAATTTCTCCTTTTTTGATATCACCGTTTTTATTTTTTGCCTCCCACAGCCATACCTTCATTTTGGGAGAATTCTTTTGAGCTACCGCTGGTCCAGGGGACATAGGGTCCTCCTTTTTTGCATCAACGTGAGGTGTTTCCAGTATTTTGATTTCGCAGGCTCGTAGTTCCCATCATGTTTCGTAGCTCTTCGGAATCGGAAGATCGGCCCAGGGCATCATCTACGGTAATAAGTTTTTTCTGTACTAGCGACAAAAGACTCTGATTAAAGGTTTGCATACCGAATCTTTGTTGCCCTACCTGCATCTGCGAATAAATCTGATGTATTTTATCTTCCCGAATAAGGTTCCGAATTGCCGGATTGGGAACCATAATTTCCATAGCGAGCACTCGTCCAGGTTGTCCCGCGCGCGGCAGTAAAGCTTGGGTTAATACTCCCTCTAATACAAAAGAAAGCTGTGCTCGCACCTGCGGCTGTTGATAAGGAGGAAAAACGTCCAAAACTCTATTGATTGTCTGCACGCAACTATTAGTATGCAATGTACCAAAAGCCAAATGACCGGTTTCGGAAATCACCAGTGCTGCTTCCATGGTTTCTAGATCTCGCATTTCACCAATTAATACAACATCGGGATCTTGCCGAAGAATGTATTTCAAAGCGAGCTTAAACGAACGCGTGTCCGCGCCAACTTCTCTTTGATTCACTATGCAATTCTTGTGGGGGTGCAAGAATTCTATAGGGTCCTCAATGGTAAGAATATGCTCATGTCTTTCGGTATTTATTTTGTCTATAATAGAAGCTAAGGTAGTAGACTTTCCTGACCCTGTCGGCCCTGTAACCAATACCAGCCCCCGAGGTTTTTTTGCCAGCTCAGAAACAATAGGAGGCAAACCCAACTCTGCAAAAGAAAGTATTTTAAAGGGAATGGTGCGAAAAGCTGCAGCCACCGCACCACGTTGCACAAAAACATTGGCGCGAAAACGAGAAAGCCCCTTTACTCCGAAAGAAAGGTCCAGTTCGCTTTCTTCTTCAAAACGATGCTTCTGAGCATCAGTTAGAATAGAGTAACATAGTTGTTTGGTATCTACTGGAGCCAAGGGCGGGGTATTCAATGGTACCAATTTGCCATCGATGCGTAGTTGAGGGGGCGACCCAGTGGTTATATGCAGGTCGCTGGCCCCTTTTTCAACCATTGTTTTTAATAATTGGTGCAAATTCAGCAAAAGATACCCCCATTCCTGTACTAAAATTGATCTGGAGCAGTATTTCCCAAAACTTCCTCGAGGCTGGTCATTCCTGCTATTAACTTATTTAATCCGGCCATGCGCAAGGTCTGCAAACCCAGTCTGATGGCCTCTTGCTTGATTTCTGCTGCAGATGCGCCATTAATAACTAATTCTTTTAGTCCGTCCCAAAATGGCATTACCTCGTACAAGGCTACACGTCCTTTGTAGCCACGATCATTACACAACTTACATCCGCCCGGTTCAAATACCTGGAAAGTACCAATTTTGTCCGGCGGAACCCCTGCGTCGAGCAGAACTTGTTCTTCCAATTCTGCGGGGCGCTTACATTCTGCGCACAATCTTCGCGCCAATCTCTGCGCAAGAATAAGATTGACGGAAGCGGTTACTAAAAAAGGCTCAATTCCCATATTAAGCATACGACTAATTGTAGATGGAGCGTCATTGGTATGCAAGGTAGACAAAACTAAGTGACCGGTAAGCGCCGCTTTCACACCAATTTCTGCGGTTTCAAAATCACGAATCTCACCAATCATAATTATGTCAGGATCTTGCCGCAAAAAACTGCGTAGCGCCGCAGCAAAATTCAATCCAATATCTTCATGCATTTGCACTTGATTGATGCCTGCAAAATTGAATTCTACCGGATCTTCCGCGGTAGAAATATTTTCGGACACTTTATTTAGCTCGGATAATGCCGAATACAGGGTAGTAGTTTTTCCAGAACCAGTAGGTCCTGTCACCAATACCATTCCAAATGGACGATCAATAGCTTCTTTGAACCACTTCAGCGGTCCAGGTTCAAATCCCAATTTAGTCATATCCAATTGAAGATTGCTTTTGTCTAATAAACGAAGCACCACCTTTTCTCCAAAAAGCGTGGGGCAAACCGAGACGCGGTAGTCCATTTCTTTTCCGCCGCCAAGTTTTAGTTTTATTCGTCCATCCTGAGGCAATCGACGCTCAGAAATGTCTAGAGACGACATAATTTTTAGGCGACTAGTAATTGCGCTTTTCAATTTCATAGGTGGCTTCATAACTTCATACAACACACCGTCAATCCGAAAACGAACCCGAAAATCTTTTTCATAGGGCTCAACGTGAATATCGCTAGCCCCTTTCTTTATCGCATCGAGCAAGATCAAATTAACTAGTTTTACAACCGGCGCATCATCAGCAGCCCGAGCCAGGTCAGCCACATCCTCGGCTTCAGTTTCTTCAGCTACTTCCACACCCGAGTCATCAATTTCTCCCACAATTTCTTCTAAGGACGGACCTTTGGGAGAGTAATACTTTTCAATTGCCTCGCGGATAGATACTTCTGAAGCCACTACCGATTCTACATTGTATCCGGTTAGAAATTTAATATCGTCCATCGCCAAAATATTCGATGGATCATGCATTGCAACAATCAGTGAAGCACCAGCGCGATTTACCGGAAGAACAAGGTGCTTTTCGCATACTTCTTTTGGGATCAGCTTTATAATTTCCGGATCAATATCAAAATCTTTAAGATTGACCGAAGGTACACCGTATTGCTTAGAAAGAAAATCGGTAAGTTTGGTTTCTTCAATAGCCCCAACTTTGATCAAGTGGTAGCCAATACGCCCACCAGTCTTTGACTGCTGTTCCTGTGCCTTTTTTAATTGGGCCATGGAGATTAAGTTCTCCCGGACCAGAAGTTCTCCTAACCTACTGCCCATAGGCACCTCGAAAAGCCAACGATTAGCAAACTGTACGCGGAATGCCTTTGCGCGGTCAAGAATGCCCACTACTCCTGGCTTCGCAAAATCAACCATTTCGCTGACCGGTTTTGAACTTGGTAATTTATTATAGATTTATTAGCTAAAGCTTTTTTGCTTTCGGTAACGCGAAATATAAAATAGAACCACTAATAAGCCGACATCAACTCAACCGCCTGGCAATTTTGGATCAGTCATCCAATCAACTGGTAAAATGGTGATCTTGCCCCCAGGACAAATTAAATCTTAGAAGCGGCATTTCTAGGGTTTTTTAGTAAGCGCTTAAAACCACTAAAAATGCCTTTTTCTTCCGCTGCCGTTTTTTCGCAGTTCAATTCCGGCGAAGTAGGAACAGGCTCTGCATTAAAAAACGATTGCTCGCTCCATCTATTCTTCCAAAAACTCGCCCGATTCCAATTCAGCTTCTGATAGGTTCCCCGTGCGTGAGTAAAAATCGTGAGTATTCCATCTCGGGAAACCGAGAATAATATTTCCACCTGCGCACCAACATCCAGCTCGGCAAGACGTATTTCGCCCAAGCATTCCATTTCTTCCCAACAATCGCCTTCTCCTTGAAACACCCAAAAGCTTAGCTCTCCGTGCTCATCTGCACAGAATTCTCTCGTTTTTTCGCACGGCAATCGTGAAGGAATAGAAAGCATTTTTTCGAATCTATCTTCTTTGTTCTCAAAAACCAAAATAGCAATTGAAGCAGAGAGTAATTCGCTACAGTGCAAACAAAAAAAATCGGCGTCGTCTTGGTCTTGCTCTCGCAGTCCTTTGCCTAAAAGAGCAGCGCCCGAGGCTATCAATCCTTTAGACTCCATTACTTGCACTGGTTTTCCAAGAAAATGTTCCAACCATTCACTAATTCCCTGAATTCGTGATTGCTCTCCCAATAACAAAATTTCGTCTATTGCCGAAGTACTTAATTTATATTGGTCAAAAATTTTTTTACACAAGTGCCGACTTCTCTCGGCAAAGCCAGTAGAAGCTGATTCTAAAACGCCTACTGTTTCACCTCCTGACGCAATCATTTCGAAATCATTTCCCGTAATTTCCAGCACACATATATCTATTATTCTTCCATCCCAGTGAAATACCAAAACCCGCTTTCTCGCCAAACCTTTTCCAAATTCATAAGCCATAGCTGCAGCAACCGGCTCACTCACCATCTTTTCCAGTTCCCAACCTGCAAGCTGGCAAGCCTGTTGTATAGCCTCTCGTTGCCGAAAATAAAAACAGGAAGGAACGGCGATTACTGCTTTTTTTACCGGCGAACCCCAAATTAGAGAAGCTTTCTTTTGGATTTCCGCTAATAGTTGAGAAGATATCTGCAATAAGGATTGTGCTTTTTCTGGCATTTTGATTACTAGATCGCCATTTTCGTTTTCATCTATGTCGTAAAAAAAATGCTTTTCTATTTCGCGAACCAACGGCGAGCGGGAACTCTGTCCTAGCAGCATTCGTAAGGCTCCCATGGCTTTCGCTGGCTCTTCTTTAGCCAACTTCAGCGCACGAGTTCCCATGCATAATTCCTCTAGATTGTCCCAAGCTATCCATGCAGGCAAATTACTGTTTTCGTTTTCCAACGCTAAAGGTTGCGGCGATTGCTCAGTACACCAAGATGCTCTCAATACATCAATTCCCCACTCAATACCTACTATAGGAGGAGAAATGCGGGGACTAATTTCTCGGTTAGGCCTTTCCAAAACCGCTTGCCAACGTCTTCGGTGGTCAGGAATTGCCTCTTTTTGTTCGGTAATTCTTTTAGTCCAGGTACTTACACGTGGCGAATCAAGCTCGCCGAGAAGCAAAGTCATCCCTGGCCGAGGAGAATCAGACCAGGCGGCATCGATTACTCTCCCCTCGCCACGCAAAACTTTTTTGCCACTGGCAAGCACAAATTCGAAAACTAGCCAAGCACCTGGAGGACTGGGCCTGCTGGTGGCCAGAAAAATTGAACCTTGGCGCCAGCACGGCTCGAACTCTCCAAAAAACTCATCCTCGCTAGCATGGGGAACCAGTAGACGAACAGGAATGGGAGTTTCGCGCATGTAGCCACCTGGTAATCCTGTACCCACTAACCGCAAGACACGCTGTCGAGTCTGTCTCGGGCAGCCTTAGGCCAGAAGCTCGTAGACCCTTTCTAGAGCACGATCAATTTTGGATACTTCTAGACCGCCAGCCTGCCCCAAATCAGCTTTTCCACCACCACGGCCGCCTACTTCTTTTGCAACATCACGAATCAAGTCTCCAGCCTTAATTCCCTGAGCAACCGCGTTTTTAGATGCCGCTGCTAGCAATATTGCTTTTCCTTCCCTTTCACCACCTAAAACAATTAGCGAGGTTTTTAAGCGATCACGTAATTTGTCAGCAGCAATACGAAACTGATCAATATCTGCCGGATCGATACGCGCGGTAATCACTTGAATTCCTCTTATTTCCCGCGCTCTTTTTGCCAAATCATCTGCTTCCAGGATAGAACCCTGTTTTTTAAGTCGATCGAGCTCTTTTTCGGCGCGTTTTAAATTAGCTACTAGTTTTTCAATGGCTTTTTCCGCCATTTCGGGGGTAGTGCGTAGCTGATCGGAAATGGAACGTATACTTCTACGCTGCTCTTGCATGCGACGAATGGCCTCAGCTCCGGTTACTCCGACCATGCGTCGAACTCCCGCCGCTAACGACTCATCGCTTACAATTAAGAAAGCGCCAATATCTCCGGTATGGTCTGCATGAACTCCTCCACACAGCTCCAATGAAGGACCAAAACGAACCATACGCACTTTTTCACCATACTTTTCTCCAAAAAGCATGGTAGCCCCCTCTTGGCGCGCCTCCTCCATAGTAACTACTTTGCCTTGTTGAGAAATATTTTGGCGAATCAATGAATTCGCTTTTTCTTCAATGACGACTATCTGTTCTAATGAAAGAGCAGAAAAATGAGTGTAATCAAATCGAAATCCATCGGGACTTACTTTAGAACCGGCCTGTTTTACATGGTCGCCGAGAACCGATCTTAATACATGATGCAAGAGGTGAGTGGCTGAATGGTTGAGACGAATAGATTGGCGACGCTCAGCATTAACCTGCAAGTGCACTCTACATCCTACTTCGCAGACACCTTTTTTTACTATTCCACGATGAACAATCATCCCTCCCACTGGTTTAATAGTGTCATGCACTTCTATCATTAGGTCGTCACATTGAATAACACCTGTATCTCCTACTTGTCCTCCGGATTCTCCGTAGAAAGAAGTGCGATCGCAAATTACCTCTACCGATTCTTCACTGGCAGAAACCGTGCTCACCCGTTTTCCATGGGCGATTAATGCCCGAATGGTTCCTGATGAAGAAATACTTTCATAACCCAAAAACTCGCTGTTACCAATTTCATTGCGTATTTGATGATATACATCAGCAATAGATTGTTCCGCAGTATTCACAAAACGGCTATTAGCCACCCGTGCCGCTTTGTATTCTTCAAAAGCTTTTTCGTCGACTTTCAAGTTACGCTCTGCAGCCACAATACGCGTAAGGTCAGCAGGAAATCCGTGAGTATCGTACAAGAAGAATACCGTTTCCGAGGGAATTTCTTGTTTTCCTTCTATTTCAACCTTTGCCATGGCTTCGGAAAGCAGACGCATTCCTTTATCGAGAGTGCGGCGAAAGTTTACTTCTTCCATTTTTGCGAATTCAAGAATAGTTGAACGATGAGTTATTAACTCCGAATAAAATCCTCCCATTTGAGAAATCACTTCGTCAGTAATTTCATAAAAAAATGGTTCTTCAAAACCTAATCGCGATCCATAGCGAATGGCACGACGCAAAATTCGCCGTAATACATATCCCCGACCCTCATTGGAAGGCAAAACTCCGTCAGCTACTAGGAATGCAGTCGCTCGTGCGTGATCGGCAATCACTCTCATAGCTACATCATCAACAGAAACCGAGCTTTGGTAAGTCTTACCAATTAGTTTTTCAATGCGACCGATAATCGAAAGCATTAAATCAGTATCGTAATTAGATTCGACCTCTTGGACTACTGCGCATAATCGTTCTAAACCCGCGCCTGTATCAATTGAAGGAGAAGGAAGCGGCGAAAGCGAACCATTTTTGGCCATTTCAAATTGCATGAAAACTAAATTCCATATTTCCATCCAACTGTCGGAATCGGCAATGGCGTTTTCTAGAAAGAACTTTCGTGCATGCGCGTCAATATCCGCGAGCTCTGCTCTCGGTCCGCGGTAAATATGAATCTCTGAGCAAGGCCCGCAGGGCCCGGTGTCCCCCATTTGCCAAAAATTGTCTTTTTTACCTAAGCGGAAAATGCGTTCTTCGCGTACACCCTGCTCTCGCCAAAAACTCGCCGCTTCTTCGTCAGCAGGAATACCACCGTCTCCTTCAAAAATTGTAATTGCCAAGATACTGGGGTCGATGCCTAGCCACTGAGGGCTGGTTATTAATTCCCAAGCATATGCAATGGCTTCTTTTTTGAAGTAATCTCCAAAAGAAAAGTTTCCTAACATTTCAAAAAATGTATGGTGACGAGCAGTATAGCCTACGTTATCTAAATCGTTATGCTTTCCGCCGGCACGAACACATTTTTGGGAACTGCACGCGCGCGAGTAGTCACGCTTTTCCCGACCGGTAAATGTGTCTTTAAATTGGTTCATTCCCGCATTAGTAAAGAGCAGAGAAGGGTCGTTTTGGGGAACCAGCGGAGAAGAAGCTGCTCGGAAATGCCCCTTTTGTTCAAAGAATGAAAGAAATATTTCGCGAATTTCGGATGCGCTACGTTTCGTCATGGCTTAATTTCCGGCCCTTACAGGGCAGAGCAAGAGAATTACATTAAAACGGTAGCTGATTTACAAGAGCCGCTACCATACTAGGAATCTCGGAAAAATTCTTTTTCGGGATCGGGCAAAGGGGGTTCACCAAGCGTAGCTGACGAATGAGTTGACCGTTCGGGAGGCGAATCCATCGGTTCAAGTGACCCCAAGTAAAGACGCTCGGCCCGCGGTCCAAATCTACGCGTACGCCTAACTGGCTTATCAAATGGACGTCCACCAGCCAACAACTTCACTAGAACCAGCAGTCCAAACAAGACACCTACTACTATCCACTTATAATCAAGATGCGGCAGCACCGCTTGCTCTCCTTATGAAATGCTATTTCCAAAGATTACACTAGCTCACTAAATTTGCCATTGTGCCAGCTTAAAAATCTGCCGCCTAGAAGTATCGACATTCCAAAGAAGCAACCCCTTACTGCGATTACAAAACTATTCGATATCTGGGTAGGAGTTTACTGCACCGCAGTCCCGACAACGGCCAGGAGGAGTAGGTACGCCGCAGTTGCCGCAGGTAATTAGGGGAACAGTGTCGGAAAACGTCGAAGAAACCTCTTTCGCAGTCCATAAAGGAAGTGCGCGTCCACATTTTTGGCATAACCGCGCATTTTCTTGCGCCTGACCACAATACCGACAAGTCATCTGCTTGGGCATTGGACTGCTAACCAACGGTTGCGCCCAACCAGCATGAGTAAGCAAGCCCGGCATTGTAAAAGAAACTGCCTCTACTTTTTGCGTACAGTGATCCTCGATTACTTTCAGGCGCTGCACTTCCCAATTTGGGCTTTCTTGGTGAAGAGTGGGTTCCAGCTCGGGCATAGTCTGGTAAATCTCGGTTTTAGCATGAACATTAGTAAGTCGTTTTCCGCAGACTTCGCAATCATCTCGCTCTTGGGCGTTTCCGCATAGGGGGCAGATAGTCATGATTCAATAATAACAGCGAAAAGAAAATAGAGCGGCCCATCATCCGAACGTCCGAACGCAAAACTAGAGAACGCAGAGCTAGCAGTTTTCAAAATCCGACTCATCAGCGGGATGCGAAAGTCGCCAACGTCAAGTTTCTTCTCGCTCTCTTGCTGGCGACCAGCCAATACCCCTCGCGTCTGCATTGCGGCTTACTCTCATGGAACAGAACTTGGGTCCACACATGGAGCAAAACTCAGAATTTTTGAGCGCAGAAGGCAACACCTCGTTGTGCATGCGTCGAGCTGTCTCAGGGTCAAGAGCCAATTTAAAGGTTTTTTCCCAATCGAAAGCGAATCGCGCGCGCGACAGAGCATCGTCCCAGTCACGGGCGCCTTTCCGATTGCGGGCTACATCAGCAGCATGCGCGGCTATCCGATAGGCAATCAGACCTTGCTTTACGTCTTCGGGGGTAGGAAGCCCTAAATGCTCTCTCGGAGTAACATAACAAAGCATGGCGGCGCCTGCGGTTGCCGCTGCAGTGGCACCAATGGCACTAGTAATATGGTCGTATCCCGGAGCGATGTCGGTTACAATTGGCCCCAGCACGTAAAAAGGAGCTTCATCGCAGAGCTCGATTTGGCGGCGAATATTCATTTCTATCTGATTAAAAGGAATATGTCCTGGCCCCTCTACCATGGTTTGAACTTCATACTTCCAAGCCCGCCGAGTAAGATCTCCCAGAGTGGTTAGCTCGGCAAATTGCGCTTCATCAGAAGCATCAGCCACGCATCCAGGGCGCAAGCCGTCTCCTAAGGAAAAAGCAACATCGTAGCGCTGAAAAATCTCGCAGATGCGATCAAAGTTGGTGTACAGGGGGTTTTCTTCATTGTGGGCTAACATCCATTGCGCCAACAACGCTCCACCTCGACTGACAATGCCAGTTAGGCGCTTCCTAGCCAGCTCGATATGACTATGCAACAAGCCAGCATGGATGGTCATGTAATCGACCCCTTGTTTTGCTTGTTCCTCAATAACTGCAAGAAAGTCCTTAGCAGTCAGATCCTCTACCTTTTCAACTCGGGCTACGGCTTCGTAAATAGGAACCGTTCCTACCGGGACTTTCGAGTGACGTATAATGGTTTCTCTAATAAGGGGGATGTCGCCACCTGAAGAGAGATCCATCACAGTATCTGCCCCAAACTGCAGTGACAAATCGAGCTTACGCAATTCCGCACATAAATCCGAATGGACAGAAGAGTTGCCAATATTAGCATTTACTTTGCAACGCGTTTGAATCCCGATGCCGATAGGGGCAAGCTCGGGGTGACGAATATTAGCGGGAATAATCATTCTTCCCCGTGCTACTTCATCGCGTACTAGCTCTGGTTCTAGGCCTTCCTGCTGAGCCACATACTGCATTTCTTCCGTGACCATACCACGGCGCGCATAACTCATTTGCGTAACGATCCTGTCTTCCCGTCTTCTGGCAATCCAATCAGCGCGCATGCTTCCTCCGATTTCAATAATTCCTATGCTGAACAGGCCGGCACCCTAACGACCATCACCATAGGTGTCAAGGTAACCTTGCTGAAGTGTCGTGCAGTAAGGTAGTTTGCACATTTTTACCTTCTTCTCTCAGACTGTAAGCCAGGGAGTTACGAGCAATACAGAAAGTTGACCAACCAATGCTTGATCCAACTCTTGACCGAAACATCCAAAAACGTAGAACTTTCGCAATAATTTCGCATCCTGACGCGGGCAAAACAACTCTAACTGAGAAGCTTCTCCTGTACGGAGGGGCAATTCATTTAGCAGGCTCGGTTAAAGCGAGGCGTGCTAGTCGCTACGCTACATCCGATTGGATGGAGCTTGAACGCCAAAGAGGCATTTCGGTTACCAGCTCGGTCTTGCAATTCGAGTATGGCGACTTTGCTATTAATCTACTTGATACCCCAGGACACCAAGATTTTTCTGAAGACACTTACCGTACTCTGGCAGCTACCGACGCTGCGGTCATGCTTATTGATGGCGCCAAAGGAGTAGAAGCACAAACCAGAAAACTCTTCAAAGTATGTCGCCAAAGAGGAATACCTATTGTTACTTTTGTAAACAAACTCGACCGCGAAATTCGCTCTCCCCTGGAATTACTCGACGAAATTGAAGAGGTCTTGGGTATACGATCCACACCATTTAATTGGCCGGTAGGATCAGGAAATTCTTTTCGAGGAGTATTTGATCGACACAAAAAACATTTCTTGCTCTTCGAAAACGCTAAACATGGCACAAAAATCGCTTCAATGAAAGTCAGTGGAGCCGATGACCATCAAGTTCGAGAACTAATTGGGGAAAACGCCCATTCTACACTGATGGAAGAGTTAAATTTATTGGACGTCGCTGGCGATCCATTTCAAAAAGAACGATTTCTAAAGGGCGAGCTTACCCCGGTGTTTTTTGGCAGTGCCATGACAAATTTTGGCGTCCGCCCCTTCCTAGAAGGCTTTTTGGAAATGGCACCTCCCCCTTCGGGTTTTCCTACTACCCAGGGAAATTTGGAGCCAGCAAACCCTCGGTTTTCTGGGTTTATTTTTAAAATCCAAGCCAATATGGACCCGGCACATCGCGACCGAATTGCATTTATGAGGATATGTTCCGGCCGTTTTTCAAAAGGTATGACGGTGCGGCATGTGCGCATGAATAGAGATATTCGACTTGCTAATCCCCAGCAATTCATGGCTCAAGAAAGAGTGCATATTGAAGAAGCATTTGCCGGAGACATTGTGGGTCTATTTGATCCTGGCCATTTTCGTATTGGAGACACCTTGATTTCTCCCGGGGAATCATTTGAATTTGGCGAAATTCCGCACTTCTCTCCCGAACACTTTGCTTGCGTGCGGGTTAAAGATGCGCTCAAGCGAAAACAATTAAAAAAAGGCTTGGAAGAGCTTGGCCAAGAAGGCGCCATCCAGGTTTTTCATCAGTTAGGACTGCGAGACCGTGACCCTTACGTCGGAGCAGTGGGTCAGCTTCAATTTGATGTGCTCAAATTTCGCTTGGAGCACGAGTACGGAGCACCACCTATACTTGACCATCTTCCTTTTATCTATGCCCGGTGGGTACAGGGAGAAGATTACAATCCAAAGGAAATCGAACGCAATGATAGTGCAGCCTGTGTAGAAGATCGCGACGGCCGGGCAGTGATCTTATTTCGCAGTGATTGGGCTTTCCAATGGACCCGCGAACACTTTCCCAAGCTAGTCTTCCTTGATACCGCTCCAACTGCCTTAAAGCTTTCGAGGTAGTTGTTGAACATTAACTACCTATGCAATATTGAAGCTCGAGGTATTTCAGAAAAAAAACGGAAATCTTATGAAACCAATATTACGGATATTGCTAATTGCCACCATGACGCTACCAATGACCACTGTATACGGGTTGGGGCTCTCCATCTCCGCAGGCATAGGTAAAGCAAATATCGGCAAAAGCGATGCGCACTTTCGCAGCGCATTGGAGCTTTCGCCTTTCATAGAAAGCACACTTTTACGTTTCGAATTGCCATTCGAAGCACAAATCTCTCCTGAGCGAGTTTTTGCTTTTCGCCCCGGAGTAAAACTATTCGTCCCCGTAATCGGGCTGTATGGTCGCTTAGGATACGGAATTGGCAATTTAGGAAGCGAAGGAGAAGCTACCCACTCATTGATTTTTGGCGGAGGGTGGCAGCTTTCACTTCTCAATACAGCGGGAATCTTTTTTGAAGGAACCGGCGAGCCACGTTTAAAACCAAATGCCGGAGGGACCACTTTGATGATTCGTGGTGGCGCTATGGTAAATCTTTGATCGTCTTGAACTGTGAAGGAAAATAAATTGTCCAGGCAAATCCTTTGCGTAGTGCTGTTTGCGACAGCGCTTCCCAGCGTTTACGCCAATGACGCATCAGACGCATCAAACAGAAATCAAACTGCGGAGTTTTCCCCAAACCTGGGCCTTAATCCTATTGACACTAACGATGATGAGACAGGGACGCGACTCTCCGATCCCGGTCTGGGGTTAGGATTAGAAGGACTAGTAGGCTTGGCGCTAATGGATGTTCATGACGGCTATTCTCAACGTTTGGCACTTGGCGGAAGCCTGGTTTGGCAAATGGGGCGTTCTCTATTTCCGCCACAATATGAGTATTGGAGAAAAAGCCTACACTGGGAAGCTGGTTACCTTTACATGGACTCGTCTAACGGAACTAAAATGGTAGAAGTAGCAACCCGATACCATAATTTTCATACTTCGCTGCTTCTCGGACTTCCGCTAGGAAAATTGCTATTATATGGAAAAGCTGGCCCTGCATTGACCCTTGTTCTAGCAAGCTACCAAGTAAGCGATTCGATTTACCAAGGCTCTCCTCACAACACCACGGAATACCGAGATTTTCAGTGGGGAATAGTATATGCGGTGGGAGCAAGGGGTGTTTTCTATTTGTCTGACCACTTAGGACTCGCGGGAAGATTAGAAATTTCTCAGGTACGGCATAGTTATTTCTATGACACTTATTTCAATTTCGGAATCGGAATGGCTTTCTAACTTTCTGATAAAATAGCTTTTCCTACCAAACCAACTTCGCCCAGCAATTGTTCTTCCAAGCTAGCCATTATTGTCGTTTGCTGGGGTTGATGATGATCATGCCCTAGCAAGTGAAGTAATCCGTGCGCCAGGTAACGAGCGAGTTCTTGTTCTACCGAAACTTTTTGGAAGTGAGCTTGTTTTCTAGCAGTGTCCAACGAAATAACAATGTCTCCCAGCAAGCGTGTTGCGCCAAACCCTTCCTCTTGACCAGCAGGAAATGACAGGACGTCGGTAGCTTCATTTTTTCCTCTCCACTGGTGATTTAAGACACGAATGCGGGAATCAGAGGTAATCACAATAGAAAGCTCGATGTTATCAAGTCCTAAAAAACTCAAGAAGCGCTTGGCCATGCGTCGAGCCATTCTGGAAGCGCCAACTCCTTCGGCATGATCGTTTTGCACGTCGATTATGAACTCTGGTTTTTTCTTCATTGAAATCACGCTGTCCATTTTTTGCCTTTGGTTAGCTTCATAATCGCATCGTACTTGATATAAATGCTCCCGGAAGCGTAAAAATCTGTTCAGTAGGAGAAAACAGTAAATTGTGTGCAGTCTTCTCGTCTGGTAGACTATTGAGAGTCCAGCTAATCATTGGTGAGAAAATGAAATCATCAAGTAAACATCGCCCTACTCAAACCATTTCTGTCGCCAATCATCTCTGGGACACTTTCGAGCAAATGGCTTTAGAAATGGGCGCCAATCGTGATGATCTGATTAATCAAGCAATGTTTATGTTTGCTCGCCTTAACGGTTTTATAGTGCCCGGCAGAAACGGATTAACCCGCTCGTTTGCAGATCTCTCTGATCAAAAACCTGCTCGACCGCCACCTCCTCCAATAGACGAAGAAGATCCTACTCCAGTGGCTGGAATAGAACCGGCTCTTAGTACCGATATTAATGGAATGCATTCTGGCGATAGCCATCTAGCGGATGATGATGGTCTCACCGATGCTCCCCCTGCAGCTTCCAGTAAAGCATTGCTAGTTTCCGACTCATCAGGTGATTTCGCTGGCTATTCAGAATCAGAGCATGAACATCTGCAGGCAGCCGAACGAGTACTGAAATCTGCTGCGGAACTAGAAAGCTTTATTGAAGAAAAAGCCTCCCAAACGATTTCGGAATCTTCCGACCCTTCCTTGCCTGCCTCTTGCAGTACTGACGATCAGGTACTGTATATTGTCGTAAAAAATGGAGCATTGGAAAAAATTACCAAGGACAGGTACTTGATTGGTCGAGGAAAACACTGCGATTTGGTCATCAATAGTGGAAAGGTAAGCCGAGAACACGCAGCCATCGTAAAAGATGATGGAGAATACTTCCTGGAAGATTTAGACTCATCCAATGGCACTTGGTTCAATAAGCAACGAATCAAGCGTCGTAAGATTGAAAATGGAGATGAATATTTGGTCTGCTCAGAGAAGTTGAGGTGCGTGATTAGCTGACGCCTCAATGCCTACACTTATTTTCTTATTGTCTATCTTTAGTTTTCTACCCTCGCCCAATCTGGGTAATCCCGGGAAAGGAACGACCCTTTCTGCGGATCGTGGTACTTGGACTGGAGCTGATAATTCGGTAACCGCCGAAGGAAATGTCACTTTATCCAGCGGCGATTTGTTGTTACGTGCCAATAACTTAGAATATCATTTCGATGACTATCGCGGAGCAGTACGGGGAGACGTTCTTTTTTTTGATGGCAATTTGGTGCTCATTGCCGAGGAAGGCAGATTTGGCCTACTTCAAGAAGGGCAGCTATCACTTAAGGGCGTCGAACTACTGCAAAAAAAAGAAATAAATTCTAGCGAAAAAGAGAATGCAAAGACTCCTGCCGACGCTAGGCTCATGGGTCAAAACGAGCTAGTCCTTTATGCAGAGGTTTTAGAAAAAATCGGAAAAAGTCGATTTCTGGCTCAAAAGCTTCGGCTGACCGCATGCAATACAAACAATAACTCTGCTGACTGGTCAATTATGGCTTCTAGTGCGGATATTCAGCCGGAAGAGCGGGCAATTTTATGGTGGCCTACTTTTTATGTAAAAAGAGTTCCAGTGCTTATTTTGCCGGTGCTCTACTTCCCTCTTTCCTCGCGGAGAACAGGTCTTCTGTTTCCGCAAATGAAATCACTATCTGACGGGGTTTTCTTGTTGGACCAGCCTATGTTCGTAACTCTGGGGCTTAGTCATGACCTGACTTTCGTTCTAGGGTATCGGTTCCGACTAAAGCCTTTAAGCGACAATTCCCGAGCAACAGGAACCAAAGGCTGGGCGAGTTCCTTAGAATGGAGATATGCCCCCTGGGAACATACTGTTGGCAGTGTAAAACTGTCAGGAGTATATGACCAAAATCCCAGCACAGCTACTTCGGCACTCACCGAGAAAACCTCCCGAGGATTTCGGGGCATTTTAGAGCTAGAACACGATACCGATCTCTCCAATGGATTTTCTCTTCATTCGCGGATAAAAGGGGTAAGCGATACAAAATATTTGGAAGACGAAGGATTAAGCTCGCCTCAATATTTGCGCTCCCAGTCATGGGTAGGTTGGCGTAACCGAAACCTGTCTTTCTCGCTCTCTTCTAGCTGGTATCAAGACCTCTCTGACAAAAACTCGGAAATAAAATTCTTGGGAAGGCATTCGCCCGTTTTTTTCCAACGGCCGGTCTCCTTCTTGGTACACGCCCCCCGGAAAAAAATTGGGCCTTTGCATTTGGGAATGGAGTTGGCAGGCACACATTACCAACCGCTTTCCTGGGGAGAAGCTCCTACTACAAATATGGCTACGCTTTCCCGGATTCACGCCTATCCTTCCCTAGGTTTTTCCTTACTAGACAGCAAGCAACGGTTATACATAGACGCCCATGTCAAAGTTCGGGCGGCGATTGATTCTTATTCGTCACATGAGTGGAATCAGACGGTTGGGCACGCACGTGCCATAGGCGGACTGCGATTGGGAACTGAGCTGTCCCGTGACTTCGGCACGACCCGACATCTTATTGAGCCAGAAATCGAATTCCAGGCTGCTTCTCGGCCACTGGGAGCTAAGCTCGATCATGTTGAGGGAATAATAATTCCTGGCGATGAATATGATTTTGGAGATTCGCTATCCCTGCAAGCCAAGGCAAAGATAGCCAACCATCTGTACCGACATGGAAAACTTTTGGCCAGTTTGCAAATTGCTCAGGGAGCAGATATTTCACAAGGAAAACTTGGCGACTGCTCGAGCAAACTACAACTATTTGGAACACATGTTACCCTAACCGGAGAAGCATTTTACGACTGGAACCGACGCCAGATGTCACAAATAAATACAGAGCTATTGCTAAAAGATAATCGAGGAGACCAAGTAAAAATCGGTTACAAACGCCTCCTGGAAGAAGGCTCTGAACCCATGCGCAGTACCATTGACGAGATACTGGGACGAACAGCGTTTTCGCAAGGCTTCTTTGATGAGGTATCTATCAACCTTTCGGTTTCTATGGCCCCATGGATTCTTCTGACCTATGAGACGAAGGCTAATCCAAACCGCAAGGGCGACAGTCCCTTTTTTCTCAGTCACACCGGCACAATACAGCTCGGCTCCTGCCAGGAATGCTGGAATGTAAAGCTATCGGTAAACCAAGCAATTGGAATTAGCCACCCGACTGTACGTTTTGGTTTTGAACTGAAAAACCTCTTTGGCTTTACCCAGTGAAGACTTTGACTTGCTCTTTTGTAGTTGAAATTTTCCGGTAAAAGTGTAATTCATCATTCACTGAATGTGATTAACCAATGTTGCATGTAGCGTATTAAATGCGATACTCTCTTTTGCATTTTCGTATATGGACAACGAGTCCTAAGGAAGGCTGTCTTGACTGATACTCCGAGCGAAATAGACATCAACGAGAAAGAAGCGGATGTAGACGTAGCGAAAGCACTGGGGACACGAATCCGCAAGCTGCGCCAATCTGGAGCAAAAAAACTGACTCAAGAGGACTTGGCAGAGCAAGCGGACATATCGGTTTCATTTCTCTCAATGATCGAAAGAGGTGAGCGAGCGCCCCATATCGGCACCCTGCTTCGGATAGCTGCAGCCCTGGGCGTTTCTATTGGCGAGCTATTTTTATTCGCCAACAAGGAGGAACCTCAGCTACTTGATCCTATGCTGCGTCCTCTGGCAGAATTTGTGCGAAACAGCTCGTTGACCAGGCATGACATGGAAAGACTCTTGGGAGTCGCCAAAGCAATGTTCCAACCTTAATGTCGGCACTAATTGATCTTTCTCTAAAAGAAAACACCACGAAACAACAAAGGGCGACTTAAAGCACGCTGAATACAGCTTGCCAAAGGTCGCCTCGCATTGAAATAAAACTTAGATCAACTCACCTTTTCCCGATATTTATAGGAATTACTTCTACCATAAACACACTTTCACGCCAAAACAAATCCTGCAGGCATCACGATTTACCACAACATTATCGGGGCGACTGGATTTGAACCAGCGACCACTTGCACCCCAAGCAAGTGCGCTACCAGGCTGCGCTACGCCCCGATATATCTTTTTTATGGTGCCTATATGTCAGGAGAGCACCCTGATTGTCAAGCTTTTTTCTAACCGACGAATCAATTCACCAAATCATCGGAGTCACATACATCGCCATCTTCCGAACCATCGTTTAGATGATTCAAGGAACTCTTCAGGACCTGGCTAGGACGAAAAGTGAGAACTCTCCGAGCAGAGATTTCAATCTCTCTCCCTGTCTGCGGATTACGCCCAACTCGCGGCTTTTTATCTCTTACGATAAATTTTCCAAAGCCGGAGATTTTTATCTCTTCACCGCGCTCCAATGTAGATTTGATGGTGGCAAATACTACCTCGACTATCTCCGAACTATCTTTTTTAGATATGCCCAGCTTGGTGTATAACTTTTCAATGATATCGGCTTTGGTCATTGACTCGTCCCAGAAATATTGAATATCTAATTCAAACTTAGTTTTGTTTCTGTTGTCAAACTGACCTGCTTCTTAGCTGTGCGCCAAACCGTTGTTCTAGCATATTGACGATCTTTTGCTGAACATGAGCTGTTTCATCCTCAGTAAGAGTGCGTTCGACTGCTCTTAAACGAATAGCGTAAGCAAGGCTTTTATGGTGTTCGGGAATACTCTTACCCCTAAACACATCAAAAAGTATCACTTCTTCCACTAAGCCTTCACCTGCTTCGCGGATGGCTGTTTCTACGTCGCATGCTGATACACTTTCTCTGAGAACCACTGCCAAGTCGCGCAGGACTGCGGGGAAACGGGGTATGCTCCGGTATGGCCTTTTTTCCTGAGCAAGACTAGCCATGACTTCAAGCGATAGCTCAAAAACAAACACGCCTGAAGGCAGATCTAGTTTCTTAGCAACCAAGGGATGAATCTCACCTAATACTCCAATTTCCTGCTGCTCCCCCCCAGAAACTCGCCTTAAAACTTGGCATGCGGAAAGAGGGTGAAGCGAAGCTACGCTTGCTGCTTGCTCAAAGGTAAGTTTCGATATTCTGGCAGTCTCGAAAATCTGTTCTATAACCCCTTTGAGATCGTAAAAATCAATTGGTGCACGGGCCAATCCCCATTGTAAGGGAGCGCGGTTGCCAAACATAATGCCCGAAACCACTAACTGCTCGCTAGCTACCCGACTACGATCGAGTTTATCTAAAGTAGAGCTTTCTAAGGGCTTGTACACTCGGCCTATTTCATAAAGTCGTACATCTTCGACCTGGCGATTGCTGCTTCTTTTGAGATTTGCAATAAGCCCCGCCCAGCGAGTGGTGCACATAGCAGCTTGATCTGCAGCCAGAGGTTTTTTTAACGTAATTGGTTCTATCCCTGGCAGGAGAAGTTTTAGTTCATCATAAGCAGCAAAAGAGTAATTCACCACCTCGTCAAAGCCGCTAGCTGCCAAAGCAAAGCGAGCCTTTTCTTCGACTATGGAAACCTTGCTTTGATGCGTTAGTTGCTCGGTTCCCCGAGGCACTGCTGGCGGAATTTGAGAATACCCGATAAAGCGAGCAATTTCTTCTATGCAGTCTGCTTCCCCTTCCACATCCATCCGCCAAGAAGGTGCTTCTACAAGTACTTTTTCCTCTTCTAGCTCATTTGAATCAAGGGAAAATCCCAACGATTTTAAGACCCTTACAGTCGTTTCTTTAGTAACAGGAATGCCAAGCAGATCTCCAACTCGTTGATACCGCAAACTGACTACCGATTTTTTTTGTATAGGGCCTTCTTTTCGTGCCTCCACCCTTCCACCAGCTACTTGCCCATGTCCAAAGGAAGCGAAAAGTTTGGCAGCACGATCCTGCGCAAAGACCACCATTTCCGGATCAATTCCTCGTTCAAAACGAAAAGAAGATTCCGAATGAAGCCCGTGTCTACGAGCAGTACGCCTAATCCCAACTGGTGAAAAACAAGCGCTTTCCAGCAAGATATTTTTTGTAGAGGCAGATACTTCGCTTACCTCTCCACCCATTATTCCCGCAATGGCCGAGGGCTTCTTAGAATCGCATATACACAAATCGTCCTTGGAAAGTATTCTTTCCTTCCCGTCCAAGGTTACTAATTTTTCCTGGTCATGTGCTCGGCGTACAACAATGTTTCCTTCTACCAAGTCAAGATCAAAAGCATGCAAAGGCTGGCCGCATTCCAACATCACATAATTAGTTATGTCTACTGCATTAGAGAGCGCACGAACGCCTACCGCTCGTAAACGATTTTGCATCCAGTATGGCGAAGGTCCGATTTGCATTCCTTCGATTACGCGCGCTGCGTAACGTGGACAAAGCTCAAAATCATCGATCTGTACTCGGATTAGATCTTTTGCTTGCGAGCTGCTGCTCTCCGCTACTGAAATATCGGGAGGACGTATTTCTTTGCCCGTTAAAGCGGCTACTTCTCTGGCAATCCCTAGATGAGAAAGGCAATCAGGCCTATTTGGCGTAACGTTTATTTCTAGAACTACGTCAGCCAGGTTTAAGGCGTCAGCAATGGGCTGACCTATCACTATATTCGCTGACTGCTCCAGAATGAGCAATCCGGAGTTTTCTTCAGAAATGCTCAATTCCTTGGCAGAACAGAGCATGCCGAATGAATCAACCCCTCGCAGAATAGCCTTTTCGATTTTCTGTCCCGAAGGAAGCACCGATCCAACTGTAGCCAATGGCACCAAATCGCCTACGCGAAAATTTTTGGCACCGCAAACCACTTGCATAGGTCCTCGGCCAGTTTCTACTTGAGTAACCGAAAGTTTTTCTGCACGAGGATGTGGCGAAGAACTCACGATCCGGCCTACAACTATTCCACCTAGGTTTTGCCCCAAGCGCTCGATGCCTTCGACTTCCAGACCCGCCATTGTCAATATGGTAGCTAAGTCTTCCACCGAAGAAGGTAATTCCACGTAGTCAGAAAGCCAATTGAGACTAATTTTCATTTAGATCTCCGCCATGACCAAACCTAAAGGCAAGAGTTTAGAATTGCTCCAAAAATCGCGCATCATTTTCAAACATGGTACGCAGGTCGTCGATACCGAATCGCAGCATGGCTAACCGCTCTACTCCAATCCCAAAAGCGTAACCGCTTATTTGGTCAGGATCGTATTTCACTGCTCGGAATACATTTGGATGTACCATCCCTGCCCCTAACACTTCCAGCCACCCAGTCATTTTGCACACCCGGCATCCGCTGCCAGAACACAACACGCAGCTAATGTCTACTTCAGCGGAGGGCTCAGTAAATGGAAAATAACTGGGCCGGAACCGTGCCTTGGTCTCGCTGCCAAAAAAACCTTGGATAAAAGCCTGGAGCGTGCCTTTCAGTTCCGCAAAAGAAACCTTCTTATCAACCAATAGCCCTTCAACTTGATGAAACATCGGGGTGTGAGTGATATCGGAATCGCGCCGGTATACTTTTCCTGGAGCAATAATGCGAATGGGAGGCTCCGACTCCAGCATAGTATGAATTTGCACAGGCGAGGTCTGAGTGCGTAGCAACACTGTTCCAGAAGCAAATTCTTTCCCCAGACTTTTTTCGTCGACATAAAAGGTATCCTGCATGTCGCGAGCAGGATGATCCAAAGGCAGGTTAAGAGCTTCGAAATTAAAGAAGTCAGTTTCGATTTCCGGCCCGGTGGCTACATCAAACCCTAATCGTGCAAAAATGTTGACAATTGCTTCGAGAGTTTGACTAACCGGGTGTCTTCGCCCTAGATGAATTCTTCTTCCTGGCGCAGTTACATCTAGCCGCTCGCCACTAAGCTCTTTTTCCAGCGCCAAGCGATCAATGTTCTCGCGAGCCTTAGCTAAAGCTCCATCTAACTGTGCTCGAACAGCATTGGCCTGCTGTCCAAAAGCTCGTCGCAACTCCTTTTGCAGCCGTGGGATACGCTCAAATAACTGAGACACCGCACCCTTCATGCCCAAATGGACCACTCGGCTTTGCTCCAAAGTCTTTTGATCAGTGGCTTTTGAGAAATCTATTAGCGCCGCCTCGCGAATTGCTTCAATTTCCCTGATTAGCTCTTCGGGAAGCGAAGAACTTACTGATTCCCCTTCTTTGCCCATGTTTCCACAAGCCTTTCTTTGGAAAGGAGACAATCGTTCTACAAAAAAACTAAAGGCCGTCCGAGTCTTTTGTTTACGGACGGCCTACAATCATTACCAACGCACCCTATAGCATTGCCACTACCTACTGGCCGCCACGATAGCGCTAAATCCTGCCGGATCGAAGATTGCAAGATCGGCCATGATTTTTCGATCGATCGCAACACCGTTTTTAGTCAAACCATCAATCAATCGTGAATAACTTATACCGTTAAGTCTAGCAGCGGCATTAATGCGAGCAATCCATAGCTTTCGGAAATCTCTTCGCTTTTGCCGACGATCACGCGTGGCAAAATCTAAAGCTCGTTCTACCGCCTGATTTGCCCGTCGATAACAGTTTTTTCGCCGTCCCAAATAACCTTTAGCAAGTTTTAGTACCCGATTTCTACGGTGACGTGCTTTTACACCCTTCTTAACTCTCATTATTTCTCCTTACAGCGCTCCCCTACGTGCTTTCCGTGCTTACACAGAAAATCTTTTATTCACGCGGGCGCAGCTTAACGGGAATGACTAGGCCCTATAGGGCAATAATTCCTTTACTTTTTTAGCATCCTGTCTTTCCAAGTGACCGTTTCCTCGAAGCCTTCGATTAACGTTCCCACTCTTAGACATGAACTGATGCTTGGCGTATGCACGCGCGAATTTGACCTTGCCACCTTTTTTAACTTGAAAGCGTTTAGCGGCACCACTATTTGTTTTTAGTTTATAACCCATTGACTTATCTCACATGTCCGAACATCAGACATACACGATTGACTGCATTGCAACTGTTGAAGCTACTGCACCGCTATCACTATCCCTACGTATTGATTTAGGGCTTTGACGGCGCTAACTCTGCCGTAGAACCAGACGGTGGAGCCACTAACTTAGGGGGCTTCCATTTTGGATTTAAGGTCAGAATCATAAACATCTGCCTGCCTTCCATCCGCGGCGCTTGTTCTACCACTGCAAGGTCTTTAAGATCTGCAATCACATCCTGCAAAATCTTTTGACCAATATCCCTATGGGTGATCTCCCGCCCCCGAAACATTATCGTAACCCGAGCTTTGTCGCCATCCTCCAAGAAGCGACGAATGTTCTTTACTTTGAATTCATAATCATGCTCTTCGGTTTTAGGTCGTAGCTTAACTTCTTTAAGCTTAACTACGACTTGCTTTTTCTTGGCTTCGGCTGCCTTCTTTTTGGCTTCGTACTTAAACTTGCCATAGTCCATAATCTTACAGACTGGCGGCTTAGCCATTGGACTAACTTCGACTAAGTCAAGCCCCTCATCAGCAGCTCTAGACAACGCCTGATCGACTGACAAGATCCCTAGTTGCTCCCCATTCGAACCGATAACTCGTACCTCTTTGGCGCGAATTCTTCGGTTCGTTCGTGCGTCTCTAGCGATGGTTCAACCTCCGGATTAGCGTGCGTCCACGGCACGCAAAATTACACTTTATTGGCGGATTTCTAAACAGACGTTTACTCCTCGTACATCTCCGCCTAAAGCGAAGATAAACTACTAATTTTCCACAAACTGTCAACTGATTTCCAGGGAATTTTCATTATTTTAGCACAAAAAAGGCACACTTGCTTCCCGCGAAAGTATTTGGACAAATTCTTCAACTTTCATAGATTTTAAGTCCTCCCCACCAAAACGGCGAGGAGAGATTGCTCCCTGCTCAACTTCATTATCACCCACCACGCAGGTAAAGGGAATTTTCTGCATATGCGACTGGCGAATTTTTGCCCCGAGCTTTTCATTAGAAGCGTCAACCTCTACCCGCATTCCTAAGTCGCTCAAACGTTCACTCACTTGTCGAGCGTATTCTTCATGACGCTCAGTCACTGTAACCAGACGCACTTGTACTGGGGCCAACCAAACTGGAAACACACCCGCGAAATGTTCTAACAGGATGGCCGCGAATCGCTCTAGCGACCCGAATATTGCTCGGTGAATAATGACCGGCCGGTGCTCTCGATTATCTGGACCTATGTAGGTTAGATCGAAACGCTCGGGAGCGGCATAATCTAGTTGAATGGTACATAACTGCAATCTTCGTTCTAACGAATCTACTACGTCGAAATCGATCTTCGGTCCGTAAAAAGCACCATCTCCTGGATTAAGTTCCCAGGGAATTTGCGTCACCTCTAAAGCTTCCTGCAGCGCCGCCTCAGCGCGGTCCCAGACTTCATCCTCCCCGATTCGCTGCTGAGGTCGAGTGGAAAAGCGAGCTCGAAAGGGAAGATCGCAGGCAGTATATACCTTCTTCATTAAGTTTACGATTGCGGATACTTCCGCGCGCACTTGTTCTTCCATAAGATACACATGAGCATCATCTTGCTGAAACTGACGAACGCGCGTTAATCCACTAAGAGTGCCAGAGGCTTCATTTCTGTGCAACACGTCAACAGAGTAATAACGTATAGGAAGCTCGCGATAGGAGCGTTTGCTCATACGATAAAGCAAATGATGAGAAGGACAGTTCATTGGTTTGAGTGACTGCGTGCAACGATCTTCTAGCGAAAGAGATGTATCAGTTTCGCTATCCACCACCAAAAACATGTTTTCCCGGTACTTTCCCCAATGTCCCGAGGTTTCCCATAACCGTTTGTTCAAAAGCAAAGGTGTTTTAACTTCGGAATAACCATTTTTTAAAACTAGCTTGCGCATCGATTCAGTTAAAACATTAAGCAACACCGTGCCTTTTGGTAACCAAAATGCCGCTCCGGGAGCATATTCATGAAATGTAAATAGCTCTAACGCCGGTCCCAGTTTTCGGTGGTCTCTTTTTTTGGCTTCTTCGATGTTATGCAGGTGATTTTCTAACGATTTTTTGTCTAAGAAAGCAGTTCCGTATATTCTTTGGAGCATCGGGTTTTTAGGGTTCCCTCTCCAATAAGCACCAGCTACCTTCAAAAGCTTTACCGCGCCAATCTTTCCAGTGGAGGGACCATGAGGACCAAGGCAAAAATCTACCCACTCACCATGACGATACATGGTGAGTGTTTTAGCGCCTTTTTCTTTTATATCGAGCACAACTTCTACTTTGAATGGTTCGTTTTTTTCTTGAAACATACGAACGGCTTCGTCCGCAGAGACTTCAAACCTTTCAAAAGGCAAATCCTGAGCAATTTCTTCGCTCATCGCCTTTTCCAGCACTTCCAGATCCTTAGGAGTAAAAGGCTGGTCGCGAGCGAAATCGTAGTAAAAACCGTCTTCCACGACCGGACCAATAGTTACCTTCGTACCGGGATATAATCGTTGCACCGCGCTGGCTAAAACGTGAGCAGCGTCATGCCGAATCACTTCCAGTGCGGCGTGGTCTTTTGAAGTAACAACCTCCAGCCGCGAGCTCTCATCGAGTGTGCGAGACAGATCTACCAGCTCTCCATTAAGCCGCGCCACAATCGCCGCCTTAGCGAGACCTATTCCAATGTGCTCTTTCACGAAGCTACTGATAGGCATTCCACGGGCAATTTCTTTTTTTGAGCCGTCCGGAAGCGTTACTAGCACCGATTCCATCGTTCGATCCTTAGATTAAAACAAAAAATCCCTCGAGCATTTACCCGAGGGATCTTAATAGGCTGGACTGGGATTGAACCAGCGACCCCTACCGTGTCAAGGTAGTGCTCTACCACTGAGCTACCAGCCTGTGTTCGCATCACTCAACTAGGGCGCGGTTTATCAATCTCGCTTGCGTTGGTCAAGAGCTGAATTGCTTCTGTCATCAAAAAAGAACCTCAATGTATCCCTTGAGTTAAGCTTTTAAGCAAATTCGATACCTTGGCAATTGTCTGAGGGGACTCTCTTCCTAGCCACATTTCAAAAGAAAGTCGTGGAAGGCAGGCAAATTGAAGCAATTGTTCGGTAGTAGCCTGGCCGCTAACTCGGACCCGCGTAGCCAAGCTCATTTTTTCCAATTGCGCGGACAGCGGAGTGGGAATTCGATTGTTATCGCTTTCAACGACTATACGTACTAGTTTTACTTTCTGCAGTTTGCTCAATTCTTCCAAAGAGTCATTGGCGCCGATCCGCACTACCTTTCGAGCGCGGGGAATTGCAGTAAAAAGCTTCAATTCTTCGGCATCGATCGTTCGGCCACGCAAATCTAGCTCTAGCTCGTAGTTTTTGAACCCGGTTAACCAAGAGACTAGAGAAGCATCGATCCGTGGCACCCGAAATCGCAAAGATTGGGGCCCCAAGCGACTCAATTGCAAGCGCTCCCCTTCGGCAGGTATTTCTGCGAGAGGAACTACCAGCGAGGTCTGCCTGAGTTTACGAAACTGGTTTACATGGACAGGAAGTAGGTGTGGGGCAATCTGCACCACGTATTCTCCTTGATTTATCCAATCAAAAAGATCATGACGCAGCATGTTCGAGCGAGTAATTATGGCCAGAGTAGCCCCTGGCATACTAGAAACCTCGACCAGAGAAGAAGTGGACCAGTCTTCCGATGCCCACACCTCAACTTTCGGTGGTTCTGCAAAAAGAATCATCCGCGGAGATGCCGCTATACTGGCCATCAATACCAGTGCAATCATTCAACCACCCCTTTTTGAGCTCTGTTTCGCCTAGTACTCGACATGACTTCACTTTTAATTGTTACCATAACTAATCAGCAACCGACTCACTCTAGGCAGCAAATATGCGATGAATATCGCCCGAATTGGGCCCAAATTTAGGGAGGTGCTGTCAGATAGTCACTGAGATTCATTTCTTAAAACTCTGTATCGCCAAGCGTACTGAACACTAGCCAACCCTAAAAACAATGAAGAAAAAACCGCCAAAATTCTCACCAAGTCAGTAAAAGGAGAAGCGTCTCTGACCTCCTGCACCAAAGCAACAATTACGGTGACGCTCAAAAAGAAGGTGGCAATCTTGCTTGTTACCAGTGGAGAAAAGGGGATAGCCAGCGATCGAGCACTGCTGGCGGTTGCAATGTATAGAACCACCAGATCACGCGTCAGCGAAAATACGAGTAACCATAGAGGCAACTGATGGTGTGTAATTAAAGCTCCCAAAGCAGCAAGTCCGAGAAGCTTATCGGCAACCGGATCAAGCACTGCACCTACCTCCGTGCGTTGACTTAGTACTCGTGCAGTCATTCCGTCAAACAAATCGGTCATTGCCGCGATTCCAAATAGAATTGCTGCTGCTAGTAGCTGGTCCAAAAAGTAACAAACCAAGAAAGGGGCAATTAGCAACAATCTTAGTAGGGATAGTGCGTTAGGAACAGTTTGTAGCGATTTCTTGGAAAAATCTAACTGCATCGGTAACCGTTCAGGTGTGAAACTCAGAGCTCGCCGAATGCGGAATATCAATTTCCTGGAATCCTCTGCTAGAACAAGATAGTCATGCCTGCGGTAAGATCTTAGAAGGATTTCTAAAGCCAGTTTTCACCCCCTTGTGCGACTTCGTCATGATGACTACTCCCCCAAAAAATTCTTCCGCCAACCCATTAGCTAGCAGTCGTGATGAGATTGATAAAATCGACAGCACCATTCTTCGCCTGCTTAATAGGCGGGCAAAGTATGCTCTAGAAGTAGCTCACATCAAAAGACAGCAAGATCTTCCCATTCATGTTCCGGAAAGGGAGAGAGCAATCATTCAGAGACTTCTTTCCGAGAATGAGGGTCCATTTCCTAGTGAGGCGCTACAGATTGTCTATCGGGAAATAATTTCAGCGTCTTTAGCACTCGAAGAGCCCCAAAAAATAGCTTTCTTTGGTTCGGAAGGTACTTTTACGCATCTGGCAGCAGTTCGCCACTTCGGCTCATCAGGTCACTACATTCCTTGTGAGAGCTTTCGAGCCATTTTTGAATCAGTAGAGGCAGGAGACGCCCACTACGGTTTGGTACCTATTGAGAACTCTATTGATGGAGCGGTGACTTATACTTTGGATATGTTTGTAGATTCCGAGTTGAAAATTGCTGCAGAGGTATTTTTAGAAGTTTCGCAGCATCTATTATCCAAGAGCGGAGACTTAACCAAGGTTCAGCGTATTTTTTCTTTTCAGCCCCCCGCCGCGCAGTGCCGGTTGTGGCTAGAAACCCATATGAGGGGCATTCCAATTCTCGATGCCAGTAGCACGGTAAAAGCAGCCGAGATAGCGGCTCTACATGACGATTCTGCAGCGATTGCCGGTGAAATGGCTGCCCGTATTCATGATCTAAAGTTCGTTCGCCGAAATATTCAAGATCGCAAAGACAATACTACTCGGTTTCTAGTTATTTCTAAGCACTCACCGAAAAAATCAGGGGAAGACAAGACTTCCATAATGTATTCGGTTCGAGACCGCCCAGGCGCTTTATACGATTCGCTATTTCCTTTCAAGGAGCGAAATATCAATTTGACCAAAATTGAGTCCCGACCATCCAAACGACGCGCCTGGGAGTATATCTTTTTTGTCGACATGGAAGGGCATATCGAAGATTTGAAAATTCAAGAAGCAATTCAACAAGTTAGGGAAAGCTGTTTGTCTTTTCGTCATCTGGGATCTTACCCTGTTGATAATCAGTTTCGCTCTTGCGAATAGGTTTTCCTATATCCAGGAGCTCGGGAGCTTGTTTTGGCCGTTGCTGAAAGCAAACCATTCTTTGAAACGGTTACCATTATTGGCGTTGGCCTGCTAGGAGCCTCGGTGGCACTAGCTATGAAGAAACGCGATCTTTGCGCGCGGATAGTGGGTAGTGGGCGCAGTGAGCGCAACTTGCAGCAAGCACAAGAACGAGGAATTATTGACGACTACTTTTTGGACCCTGCCCAAGCTTGCCGAGACTCGGATCTAGTTTTATTGGCCACTCCTATAACTACCTTTGAAGAATCGCTAAAACGTATCTATGCATCGCTCAAATCGAAAGTAGTAGTCACCGACGTGGGTAGCGTTAAAGGCCGTCTAGTAGAAGAAATGGAGAAAATCGTTCCTGCTCGTGCCTATTTTGTAGGAGCCCATCCTATTGCTGGCAAAGAAACTTCGGGAATAGACGGAGCTAGCGCCGATCTGTTTGAGCTCAAACGCTGCTTTATCACTCCCACTGTACGATCGCATCCGGAAGCGATTGCGAAAGTGGTAGCTCTATGGAAACAATTGGGAATGTTGGTAGAGCTTGTCGATCCTCATTCTCATGATCGGATCTTCTCTTTAGTAAGTCATTTACCTCATTTGGTGGCCTATTCCCTGGTGAATGCGGTGGAGAAAACCGAGCCATCATGGCTCAACTATGCCGGCAGTGGATTTCGAGATACTACTCGTATTGCCTTAAGCTCACCACATCTCTGGGAAGGGATTGCATCGGCTAACCGCAACCAAATACTGGAAGCAGCAAAGATCTTTAAGCAAGAGCTTGATCAAATAATCTCTGCTCTTGAGAATAATGATGCCAGCGAGCTTCTTAACTCTTTTGTTCTAGCCCAGTCAGCTCGGGCCCGAATCCAGGAACCCAACTCGTGAGTCATTCAATGCAGCGTCGAATAGTTACCCAGGCCAAATCTCTTCGTGGTGAACTAGTAGTTCCCGCTGACAAGTCTATTTCCCACCGGGCAATCATGCTGGGAGCAATTGCCTCCGGCACCAGTGTGGTACGCAATTTTCTGCGAGCAGAAGATCCTCTTAGTACCATCAATGTTATGCGCCACCTAGGAGTGGCAATGAATAAAAGCAGCCAAGGAGAAGTAATTATCGAGGGACGAGGCTTGCAAGGCCTGCGAGAGGCGCGCACCGTTCTTGATTGTGGAAACTCGGGAACTACTATCCGATTGATTTCTGGTCTACTGGCTGGGCGCCCATTTTTGTCAGTACTTACTGGAGACGATTCTATTCGACAGCGCCCCATGGCTAGAATAGTGCGCCCTCTTCGTCAATTGGGGGCCTCCATTTTCGCTCGCGAAGAAGAACGTTTTGCTCCTTTAGCCATTAATGGGGGAAAACTACGACCATCAACATTTGTTCTTCCCTCGGCATCAGCTCAGGTTAAGTCGTGCCTGTTGCTTGCGGGATTAAGTATTGAGGGAACTACTCAGATTACTGAGCCAGAAAAGACTCGTGATCACACGGAAAGAATGCTCCAGTCCATGGGGGCGCAATTGCGTAGTAGTGATCTCACCATTTCCGTTTCTGGAGGAAAAGAGCTTTCCGCTTTTGATTTGACCGTGCCTTCCGATTTTTCTTCGGCTGCTTTCTTTATTGCCGCTGCTCTGATTGTTCCTAATTCGGAATTAATTATCCGCAGGGTGGGCATTAATCCAACCCGCACCGGCTTTCTGCAGCTACTGAAGGAAATGGGCGCTCCGGTTCGCTTAGAAAACGTTCGCGAAACATCTGGCGAGCCAGTGGCCGATATTATCTGCACTACTGCTCCAGGTCTTCATTCCATTGAAATTGGAAAACGAGAAGTTGCTTTATCGATAGATGAGTTCCCTATACTCTGCATGCTAGCTACTCAGGCAGAAGGGACTACGATCATTCGCGGAGCGCAAGAATTGCGGGTTAAAGAATCTGATCGCATTCGCGCCATGGCTGATGGGCTTACTCGGCTAGGAGCTAAGGTTGAGGAGTTGGAAGACGGAATTGCCATAACTGGTAAATCCCGGCTTTCCGGCGGAGAAATTGAAAGCCATCGCGATCACCGAATTGCCATGGCTTTTGCGATAGGTGCACTAATTGCTAAAGAGCCGGTTACTATTCGCGAAGCTGCCTCGGTAGATATTTCTTTTCCTGGTTTCTTCGAGCGCCTCGATCAACTGACGCGCAACTGACGCGAATATAGCTAAATAAGGCCATCTTCATTCAGAACGATTTACTGTAGAATACGTCCCACAAGAGTGATTTCTGCGGACTGCAGCTTAACACACGCGGACTAGTTATGCGGACTCTGTTGATTCTGGATGATAACGTGGAATTGGCTAGGCTCTTAGGAGTAGTAGCCGAGGTTTACGGCTTTACTCCGAAATTAGTGCATTCTGGCAAAGAAGCGCTAGCTTTCAGTGAAAACTGTTTACCTCAAGCAGCATTAATCGATTTGCTTCTACCGGACATGGCGGGCCAGAGTATTGTGTCCCATCTAGCGTCCAAAGGCGTGGTCACTGTAGCCATGAGTGGGGTGTTTCGAGGCAAGCGCTTTTCTCAAGAAGTATTAGAAACTCATGGAGCGAAGGCATTTTTTGAAAAACCACTGGCTGCGCGTGAAGTAATGCTACAGATATCGGAATTTCTAGGCTCATTCGAGTCCGCGCCAAAACCGCCCGTGCCAAGCACACCTCCTGCCGAAGAAGATGAATTCCACGAAATTGAGGTGCTGGTTGAAGAAGATCTTCATAAGGAGGAAGAAAGAATCCATGCTTGTGGAGAAAAATCAGCAACTGCGGAAATGGACTTGCCACCTGATTTAAGCGCTTTTGAGGATGCACCAAGCAATGACAATAGTTTTTCCATGATTCATCCGCGTAGTCCTACTCGTCGTACCGGAAGCTGGCCTTCTACCGGGAAATTAGAGTTTGGCTCCTTCCCTCGACTGTTAACCGCTATTTGGCTGGGTCAAAATTCTGGAGAGATAGTATTCTCCAATAGCCGCACCGTAAAAGTAATCGCCGTCCAAAACGGCCATATTGTTTACGCTGCATCCAATCTGGAAAATGAGCGCTTCTGTTGGTTTGCCGAGCAATTAGGTAAACTTGACCGATCGACCATAGGTGATTTGCCGACAAGTAATCGCGACTCTTGCGTGGGGACAATCATGGTGCAGCAAGGATTGATCACTCCCGAAGAACGCGTAAGCCTAATGTCTACCCAGGTTCGCGAAATTGTCTGCAACCTGCTCACATGGCAAGAAGGGAGTTATCGCTTCTGGGTCCGTTCGGAAGGATTGCGGAAAGACCTACTTCCTCTTTCCTTAGCTCCAGGTCCCCTACTTTTGGAGGGATTTCGCTGCCGATTCACCCTGGAACAACTCAACCCCGCGGTGAAAACCGATTTACGTTATTTTCCTACCGCTGATCCCCCTTACGAATTACACGATCTGAACCTCACCAATGGTGAAGCGCGGTTGTTGGCGCACGCCGATGGATCCAAAACGCTTGATGATTTAATCCTGCTTAGCGAGCTTCCCAGAGTTGAAGCCTTGGCGGCTATTGTAGCCTTCACCCAAATGCATATTCTGGAAACGCGCCCCCCTTCCCTAGCCTCTTCGCGGGTAGTTCTGGTTTAGGAAGCCGCAACAGAAATGCGATTAAAGCGACAGCATTATTGGCACGATATTGAAATTCATAACAGTTCTACTTTTCCACTAATAAACCAAATCAAATACCAAACCTCAATCCATAATGGGTATTGATACGATGGTTGACCTGATATTCTCTGAACCCATCCGCCTGTCATAGATACTGCACTGCGATACTGCACTGCATCATTTGGTGCTGACACGCCACTTAGGTCACTATTACCGCTTCACCGGCGAAGCATAGTGTTTACGACGATGCCTGTTAGGCTTGTAACGAGGCGGCGGTTCTTCATACTCGGAAATACGTGACAAAAAATCGAGAGTCCCCATGAAGACAATTATGTTAACTCGAAATCCTGCCATAAAAGTACAAGAGGGGCCCACCGGATCTACCGAAAACGTGGTTTGAGAGTAGAGCTCCACCGCGTTTTTAACCCCAATAGAGCCATCGAAAGCCAATCCCCCTCCAACTGCGGTAACATCGTCACGACGAATAATAGAAAGCTGCGGACCAGCGCTGATTCGTGCAAAAGCAGTCCACCAACCGTAACCAGAAGAAAGGCTAACCATGGGAGCTATATGAAAGAGATGCAATTCCTTTGGTGGCTTTTGGGTAGCACTGGTGGCGTACTTCAGATTAAGCAACCAGCCCGCTGCAGCCCGGCGCCCTCCCCAATCCCATTCGGTGCCCACCTGAAAATCAAGTTGACCAACAGGTTGCGAAGCATTTTGAGAAAAAAAAGCATGACCATATCCCAAGCCCATTTCGGGAAACACGAAATGGCGTTTTGCTAATGATTCATTGGGAATTACAATTGCCGAAAAACTAATCAGAAAACCCAGCACAAAAAAGCGATACATACTTATTTTCCATTCAAGGCATCAACCAAAACTGATGTCAGCGGAACTAAGATACTTTGAAGCGTCAATCTATTATCTGCAAGAAGATTTTCGCTGCCAAGCGTGTTAAATGTCTAGGCCCTATGTCAGAAATCTGGACCATACAGCGTGTTCTTGCTTGGACAAGCAATTACTTTAGCCAACAAGGCGTGGATTCCCCCCGACTTACCGCAGAACTTTTGCTCACCAAAATCCTGGATTGTGATCGGGTTCGTTTGTATATCGATTTCGATCGTCCTCTGAATAAAAACGAGCTAGCGCAATTCCGGTCTTTGGTAAGGCGCCGCACCTCCGGTGAACCCACTGCCTATATACTTGGTTATAGAGAATTTTTTGGTCGTCTTTTTAAAGTGGACTCGCGAGTGCTGATTCCTCGGCCAGAGACTGAGCTTTTGGTGGAAATGGTTCTCTCCAAAATAGCTCAAGATTCCACTGACACTTTTTTAGATCTTTGCACTGGCTCAGGATGCATAGCCACTACCTTAGCATGCGAACGTCCATCGATTTGTGGAGTTGCAGTTGACACTTCGCTGCCCGCCCTAGAAGTTGCAAAAGAAAATTCGCGAATACATTCCACTGACCAGCAAGTGCAATGGTTGCATGGCGATCTTTTTAATCCCCTGGAAAAGCAAACATATAGATGGATTGTCTCTAATCCTCCATATATTCCCAGCAATCAACTGTCATCGCTCATGAAAGAAGTGCGCAAGGAGCCTGTCCAAGCTTTAGATGGCGGCCCTCAGGGGTTAGTAATTCTTCAGCGAATTATCCAGCAATCCCCTCAATTTCTGGAAAACGAGGGCTGGATTTTTCTAGAAATTGGTGAACAGCAAGGCCCGGCAGTTCTGCAGATGCTTCACAATACTGGCTTTACCTGTTGCCAGATTGTAAAGGATTTAGCCCAGCTAAGTCGCATTGCACTAGGTTTTTGGGAGAAGGCATGGATAAGATCGTAGTTGAAGGCGGTAATAAACTAGTAGGAGAAGTAGAGGTTAGTGGCGCAAAAAATGCGGCATTACCTATACTTGCCTCTTCTCTTTTGGCTGAGGGCGAGCACTGCTACCGCAACGTTCCTTGTTTGGCAGATGTGATCACTCTTTGCAAATTGCTAGAAAAAATGGGCGCTTCCACCTTATCTAGCCAAAGGGGAATATGCCAAGAAATAGGCGAAATAGATCAAAGCAATACACTAAAATTACGTATTAGTTCGATTGCCCCCGAAGCTCCTTACGAGCTAGTAAAAACCATGAGAGCCAGCGTATTGGTTTTGGGACCTCTCTTGGCTCGTTATGGAAAAGCAAAAGTTTCGTTACCTGGCGGCTGTGCCATTGGAGCCCGACCTATTGATCAGCATCTCAAAGGGCTGGAAAAAATGGGCGCGCAAATTGACCTAGCTCAAGGATACGTAGAAGCCCGGGCGAAACGACTCCGGGGAATTACTTTCACTTTTGATATGATTACGGTAACTGGAACTGAGAATCTTATGATGGCGGCAACTTTGGCCAAAGGGCAAACGATTTTGGAAAATGCCGCTCGGGAGCCAGAGGTAGAAGAGCTAGCGCGCGTACTCCAAAAAATGGGCGCTAAAATATCTGGAGCTGGAACAGACCAAATTACCATTGACGGAGTCGACGAATTAAAACCAGTGGAGCATTCTATAATTCCCGATCGCATCGAAGCAGGTACTTTTCTAGTTGCAGCAGCGCTAACAAGGGGAGAGATTCTGGTAAAACACGCTATTGCTGAACATCTGGACGCGGTGATTGGAAAGCTACGGGAAATTGGCGCCCATATTTCCTGCAACAACCGGGGTATTTTTTGCAAAGGACCCAAGAATTTGAGGCCTGTTGATATAAAAACCATGCCCTATCCGGGCTTTCCTACCGATATGCAAGCTCAACTCATGGTGCTGCTGACTTTGGCTAGCGGCTCTTCGGTAATTACGGAAACGGTTTTTGAAAATCGTTTTATGCATGTTCTGGAACTGCATCGAATGGGTGCAGATATAAAAATCGATGGACATACTGCGGTGGTAAAAGGAGTTAAAAAGCTTTGCGGCGCCCCAGTTATGGCGACTGACCTGCGTGCTAGCGCTTCTCTTGTTTTGGCAGGACTTTGCGCAACCGGAAAAACCGAAATACATCGCATCTACCATCTTGACCGCGGATATGATCGATTGGAACATAAATTGAAAAGCTTAGGAGCAGACATTCGCCGAACCAAAGCTTGATCAAGTAATGTAGATTTTGTTATGAGCGAGTATATGTATATTCTGTCTTGAACTCTAGCAGGACAAAGAGTTATTATTAAATCTCATGGTTGTTGAACCCACAAGGCTACCAAACAAAAGGGAGGATTTCTCCCATGAACGAGGATATTTTCTGAATGGATTGCCCCCGGTGCGCTGTCGAAATGGTCCAGTTAGAGGGAGAGGGAAGCAGTATGGCGCGCTGTCCCGAGTGTACTGGACTATGGCTCGACATCGCTGAAGTAAACCGGTTGCTCTTGCGACACAATCTTCCTGGCCTGGAATCAATCGGAGGCCATCCCAACCCTGACGAAGTTACTGGAACGTGTCCAGAATGCCAGATTGATCTTGTAGCAGTAGAGGGCGGCGAGAAACGTTCCATGGTCTACGAGACATGCGAAATCTGCGGTGGGATTTTTATAGATGATATTGAAACCGAAGGGGAAGCCATAGAGACATCTATAGAAGCCATTGTTGATTTTTATAAACGTTTTGCTCAATCCAAGAGTACTTCTAAAGGCATTTGACCTCATTTCTCCGTCTTTGCTAGCGCGCTGTCAGTCTGGCTGTTTTCTGGCTGACAGCAGTAATAAATGATTATTTAAAAAGACACATTACAGTAAACAATACAACGCACAATGCGTTAGCTTCTCCCCAGTTTGCATGATGTGCAGAAAAATTTCGAAAGCAATTGCGAAATCGCAATTTTCTATTACAAACTGGTTTGCTTGATAACGATTTCCCGCTCCATTACCCCTATACCTTCTAACTACTTTTTTGCGTCTGATTTCATGAGCGCAGTTCAACCGATCGGACGACAAGAAGACGGTTCCTTGAAGGTGGCATTCATCCGCTGAAAACCAAAGACTTGACTTAAAAAATGCGGCGGCTAAAATCCTCTTGTTCTTTGCGGGAATAGCTCAGTTGGTAGAGCATTAGCTTCCCAAGCTGAGGGTCGCGGGTTCGAATCCCGTTTCCCGCTCAACAAAGTGAGAGCTCCTATAGCTTGCAGTTGCTTATTCTAGGGGCTCTCCTTCTTTTCTTTAGTCATACGTCTGCGAGAAGTTTGGTATCCTGTGACTTAGTATTGGCACATTTAGTATAACAAGGGTCCGAGATCTTGTATGGCTATTGCGTTTTTCGACCTGGATAAAACTCTACTCTGCAAAAACTCGGGAGCTTTGTGGGTTGCTTCGGAGATGAAAAAGGGCTTTATTCCCTGGCGACAAGCTCTGGTCGCTTGGATCTGGCTGACTCGGTATCACCTAGGATTTTCCCAGCTCGAAGAAGTAATTTTGAAAAGCATTGGCAGCTTAAAAGGCCAACTTGAGGAGGATATTAGAAATCGCTCCCTGGCTTTTTACGAAAGCAAAATCCGCCATTTAATTCGTCCTGGCGCATGGAAAGTCTTGCAAAAACATCGAGACGCCGGGGACCAATTGTTATTGCTCACTTCTTCTTCTAACTACTTATCGGAACCAATAACCTCCCAGTTGGAAATGGATGGTTACTTATGCAATCGGTTCGAAACCGATTATGCCGGACGGTATACCGGGCAGCCCTTAGGAACGCTGTGTTTTGGTAAAGGAAAGCTGGAAGTAGCCCAACAGTATGCCCAAAAAGTGCAAGTGTCGCTTTCGCAATGCACTTTTTACAGTGATTCTGCTTCTGATCTTCCGGTTTTCGAAGCAGTAGGAAGACCAGTGGCTGTTCACCCCGATCCACGCCTAAAAAGAATTGCTTTGCAACGCGGCTGGGAAATCGCCCGCTGGGGAAAACCGAAGCCATGGAAAAATCAAGATACATAACTCTTGGACCCTTGCTGACTGGAGAAAGCTCACGAGCATTTCTTGGTTTGCGTATTGCAACATCTCGTGTCCATCCAATAGTACTGATCAGAATTCCCGAACACATATACTCTGACCAATCTCTTCTAGCCCAACTACGATTTGAAACCCAACAAGCTTCATTGTTAGAGCACCCCAACATAGTACGAGTGTTTGGACTGGCAGAAATGGAAGAGGGATTGTTTCGGGTAGTCGAATTTGTAAATGGCGAATCGCTCCGCAAAATCTTTCATGCCAGCAAGAGACAGCGGATGCCACCGGGATTAGCAGCTCGCATTGTTATTGATGCCGCTCGAGGAGTTCACTATGCGCACCTAGCCGGCACTGATGATGGCTCCCCGCTTTTGCATGGAGAGCTTCGCCCGGAAGCCCTGTTTGTAAGCTATGCAGGAATCACCAAAGTTTCTGGATATGGAGCCTCCTGCATGGCGTCCCAAGATACGGCCGACCAAGCTACCAGAAGACTGTACTATGCCCCGGAACAAATTCTTGGTGGAAGCAAAGCAGCTACAGAACAGACTGATGTTTATCAACTAGGAATTACTCTTTATGAGGCCATTGCTGGTGCAGTGCCCGCTCTTCAGTCAGAGTCACCAGCTGAAGATGCAGCGGTAAACAGTGACCTTTCTCTCCTTAACTCCGAAGCTATTCCCCAAAAGCTGCGCCAAATCATTTTCAAAGCAACCGCCAAAAAAAGCTCCGACCGCTTTCCCACTCCAGTAGCTTTTGGCGACGCCCTGGAAGAGGCCATTAATCCGCTTCCTTCTACCGATGCATTAGCTTTCTTTCTAGAGGGACTGTTTTCTGGCGACTCGGTACGAACTATGCGCCTGGAGGTCATTGAAAAAGGACTTGCCGATTTTGCTAGCGATTTACCACGTCCCGACTCTCTAGCCGCTCCGGCAACATACCGAGTTGCCGAACCGCAAGTAAACGCGCCGCCAAAGCAACCATCGGTCCGACTCGACCTAGCAGCAGCCACCTCATCCCAACGTTCCGTTCCTCCTCCTGCCAAACAACCTCAATCTCCACGAGGTTGGTTCCATTTTTCGGTCGCCGCCAATGTGGTATTGACAATCGCATTCTTAATTTGCTTCTTCGCCTGGCGACAAGAAGTCTCTCGTCGTTCACCAGCAAAAGCGAATTTCGCCTTGACCGTGCCTTCGGCACCATCTTTGGATACACCTAAGTCCCCAATCAATACCCCTATTCCCTCTTCAGAAGAAACCGTTGGTGAATCCGAATCTGATGTACCTGATGAGTCTATTGATGAACCCTCCCCCGACGAACCCCAATTGGTTCTTTCAGTTGTTCCGGCAGTGGATATCTGGATCGATGGAAAAAAAGCGGGAGTCGCTCCTCTTACTGCATACCTAGAACCCGGGCCGCACCTAATTACTCTGCTAAATCCTAAGTTAGGAATTCGAGCTAGACGGAGAATTACTGTGCGCCCTTATGGAAAAACCTATTCCAAAATCACTCTTGGAAAGGGAACAGTACTAGTCAATGCTCCACTGGGAGCGACAGTTTTTATTGATGGGAAACGTGTAGGCGAAGCGCCTCTAAGCAATGAAATTTCGGTTTATGAAGGAAATCATCGCATCTTAGTTCGCTTCCAGGGCATGAAGTGGAAAGAAAATTTCACCCTAGGCAACAAAGAAAGTATACGCTTTGATGTCGAACTGAATCCTGAGAATTAGTCACAAAAATTAATGTCGTATATTAGTTTAGTACAAAGCCTCTGGATTTTCTGGGGCACTAGGATTCGAACCTAGATAGGAGGATTCAAAGTCCTCAGTCCTGCCGTTAGACGATGCCCCAAGTGGTGGGGAAATTACCCTGAGCTGGTCGCCAGGGCAAGAGTAATAATCATTTTTTTTTGCGCGTATAGCTTAAGGCTCTTTTCTGCTTAATTGACAAGGACTTGCATTGGTCTGCTTGCATAGTGCTTGGGTCTCTTTCAAGTTCGTGCTATGCGAGGGGCGGCAATTAGCGTAAAAAACGCTCGCCAAACCCTAAGAAGCTCGACTCTGAAGGAAAACCAAATGAAAAAGATTTCTTGTAGTGCCACTGCCAGTGATGTTCACAAGACTGCCAATCCTGCTCCGTTGGGACTGATGGGATTTGGTATGACTACCATTCTTCTTAATATCCACAACGCTGGTTTTTTTCCCATCAGCGCCATGATCTTATCTATGGGGGTTTTCTACGGTGGAATTGCCCAAATAATCGCTGGCATTTTAGAGTTCAAAAAAGGAAACACTTTTGGTACTACTGCTTTTACTTCATACGGCTTTTTTTGGCTCACGTTAGTGGCGCTTTTGGTGGGCCCACGGGTAGGAATCATGGACCCCACTCCTCAGGGATACATGGGGTTATATCTATTGCTATGGGGAGTGTTTACTCTGTTCATGTTCTTTGGAACTCTAAAAGCAAACCGCGCACTACAGTTCGTGTTCTTATCCCTGGTAGTCTTGTTTTTTCTGCTAGCAGTGCGTGATTTCACTGGGTCAACTTTGGTGGGAACTATAGCTGGATGGGAAGGAATTATATGCGGGGCAAGTGCTTTTTATCTAGCCATGGCAGAGGTGCTCGCAGAGCAGTTAGGGCGCGAAGTGTTACCGATCGGCAAAATAGAAACCTCCTCGTCTTATTCTTCAAAACCAGACTGCCGCCTGCATAATGCCGCATAGCGTCGGAACAAGTATACCTGGTGCTCCTTGGATTTATCCCGTATCACTTTTGTGCTTGATAAAGTGCGCCACCCTGACAACCTAGGAAGCGCACTAAGGGCAATGAAAAACAGCGGCCTGTCCCGACTAGTTCTTTCCGAGCCGCAGACTAAAAATTTTAAGCGCGCGCGAGTTTTAGCAGTGGACGCCCAAGACCTTCTCGAGTCAGTGCTAATTGTTCCCAGCTTGAGAGATGCAGTTGCCCACGGCACTTTAGTTGCCGGTACTACTTCCCGAAAGCCAAAAAAACGGCCAACCCTTTGGTTGAGCGAGTGGATAGACTATGCCTCCCAAGAGACTGATTCTGGAGGCGAAGTAGTAATGGTTTTTGGCAATGAACAGCGAGGGCTTTCCGACGCGGAGCTAGATTTTTGCCAGCTGGTAGTAAATATTCCGGTTTCACCTGCCAAAGAGTCGATAAACCTGGCACAGGCAGTAATGATTGCGGCACACCAGTGTTTCTTAGCATCATGGTCTTCCGGAAAAAAAGAAGAATCACGATTACCTTTGGCTCCCGTAGGAACTCAACACACGCTCTTTGATTTCATCCGCCAGGTATTATTGGAAGTTGATTTTCTCAATACTCAGAATCCGGATACGGTGCTTTCGGAAATCAAGCGATTAATCGAGCGAGCACGTCCAACCCAACGCGAAGCAGAATTACTACTTACTGCATTTCGACATATTTCTCGCGCTATTAAACCCACTAAGTGAGTTTATATGTGTAACCTGCTCCGCCTATCCGGGAATGCCTTTCGAAAAAGCGGAGCGAGTTTTTATATTCAATTTAAGGAACTCGGATTGCAACGTACAGAGAGACATTGCTTTCTCGCTGCAATCGCAGAAGGGCTACTTCTCCTTTTCCTAAAGAGCGAATTATTCGCTTGTAATCACTGACCGAGGAAACAGGCTGCCGTTGTACTTCTACAATTATGTCTCCTGGGCGAGCTCCAGTTCTCGCCGCTGGGCTACTAGGGTCGACATGGGCAATTTGTATCCCATGAGTTATTCCTAGTTGTGCACGCAGTCTTTTACTTAACGGTTGGGTCACAATTCCTAGTCTATCAGCCGAACGCCGCTGACTAGGGGTTTCCGAAACCGCTACTGTTTCCTCTTCGTCGGGTCTCTGGCCAATAGTAACCTGAATGACCTTGCTCTTACCGTCGCGCAACAACTCTAATCTAATTTTCGATCCCGGGGCTACAAAAGCTATTTCTCGGGAAAGCTGCTGGTAGGTTTTAATCTTTTTTCCATTAATACCCACCACTACGTCGCCAGCCCGAATACCTGACATATCCGCCGGACTCTTATCTACTACTCCTGCGACCAAGGCTCCACTAACATTGCTTAACTTCAATGCACGCAACATTTCTGCAGTGACATCTTGGATACTCACCCCTAACCATCCACGAACAACTTTTCCATTGTTAAGTAATTGGGGCAACAATGTTTTAACCATATTAATGGGGACTGCAAAACCAATACCCTGACCCAAGATTGCAGTGTTAACTCCCACTACTTCACCGCGACTATTAAACAGTGGTCCTCCAGAGTTTCCCGGATTAATTGCCGCATCTGTCTGAATAAAATTATCGTATTGGGTCGCATTTATAAAACGCTCTTTGGCTGAGACAATACCCTGACTCACCGAGTGATCGAGTCCAAAGGGATTACCTACTGCAATTACATAATCACCTACTTCCAGCGCGTCCGAATCGCCCAAATAAGTAATTGGTAAATTTTTCAATTCGGATTTATTACCGCTTTTGAGCTTCAACAGCGCTACATCGGTTTGAGGGTCTTTTCCCGTGATTTCTGCCTCAAATTCTCGGCCATCAGCAAGCTTTACGCGAATCTCGGTAGCGTTTTCTACTACGTGATTATTGGTTATAACGTAACCGTGTTCATTAACGATAAAACCAGAACCAAGACTTTGACGGCGAGCCTCGGGAGCTTCTCCTCCAAATCGCCGCCAGAATTCCTCAAGAGGATCTTGAAATCTGCGCGATATACGTCGCTGTTTAATTACAGAAGTGGTGTAAACATTCACCACTCCTGGTCTTAGAACCTTTATTAAAGGAGCCAGAGAAGGAACCGGATGAACACCTTCAGGCAGAGGGTCTTTAGGGCCGTGTTCTTTCCATAGATCCTTTGAACTAGTAGCCGCGTCGGCGGAGCTAATCAGCAAACTGCTATCAACAGTTCGCTGAAGATTGCAACCAAAAGCTGCCAAAGAGACTAACCAAAGGATAGTATTCGAATATCGAGACATATTTCGGCGAATAGTCATTCGTATTTCTCTCCCAATAAAGAAAAAGAGCACTGAAAGAAAACCGCGTTCTTACTCGAATATTCCACTTAATCTCCATTAAATGGTAAATTTTAAGGAGATTAGCTGCCTTGAGGTGCTGCCTGATTTTGCGCTTGGGGGGCTACATAACGACCAACGCGCACTTTAGCTGGTCGGAGTAAACGCTCTCCCAATCGATACCCTGCAGTCACTTCGTCGGTGACTTGAGAATCCAGTGCTTGATCTTCTACGGCAACCAAATCAATGGCTTCCGCCAATGATGGGTCAAAAGGCTTACCTACCAGCGATAATTTTTCTATTCCTAAAGAGCTCAGTGTTTTGAGCAATCCATCGTGAATCATCCTGACTCCTTGAACCAATGGATTCTCAGAGCAATCTCCTAAAGAGCACAGGGCACGATCCATTTCGTCGCCCACCTGCAACAAGTGAAGTGAGATTTTCCCCCTTTCGTTCTCTAGAACTCTCTCTTTTTCACGTTCTAACCGATTGCGAAAATCTTTTTGGTCGTTCACTAATCCGCTGTAGGCGCGCGCCAGCTCATCAATACGTTTCGATTTTGCCTCTAGCTCTTTATGCGCTTGGGCTAGCTCTTCGCGAACCTGGGCAAGCTCTTCCTGCAACTGATGGGATGTCTCGACCACCTCGGTACGCCCATTCGCGTTTTCTTGGCTAGTTTCTTCTGGCTGTTGCTGGAGCTCGGCGTCTTTCTTAGGCACGACCTTCGGCACGTCAGTTTCTTTTTGCTCGCTCACTTCCTGCAGCTCCTTTCGAAGGACATAAGAACTTACAATATCCGGTGTAAAACATAAACCAGCCGCTCTTTAGCGCCGAAGATAATCACCCCGCCAACGCTGTCAATTTCGTTATTACCTAATTTCATCGCTCGGAGGAGAATTTTGACCAGATTCTTCTGTCGTTTTCGATTGTTCGGTTGGCGACGAGGAATCAGCAGTGTCCTTTTGATTTCGAATTTCAATCTCTGCGGCTTGCAAAGAATAGTAAAGCAACCATCGCTCGGCATCGTTAGCTTGGTCTTCGGGAAGAACTGCGTCTACTTCTTGAGAAGTCACGAAGCCACGCCGCAATCCTGCTTGAAATAGATGAATTTTTTCGCGATGGCTTTTTCCCATTTTTGAAGAGTCGTTTGCTGTGTCCACCCTTCATCGCCTTCCTCTCTGTTTCCCAAATCGGTTACTATTCGCGTACTCCTTTCTCCGTTCCCGAACGAGCAGAGCTATAGGATTCAACCGGACGAACCTCTGCGCCATCATCAGCGTGAGGAGCCATTAAAGCGGAAGGAGATCGCACCTTAGGGCCAAGGATTTTCATTAATTCGTCGCCATCCATCACTTCGACAACTAAAAGCCGAGCGGCCAGTTTTTGTAGTCGATTACGATTTTCAGAAACTATTCTTCGGGCCAGTTCTAGCCCCTCTTGCAAAATGGCACGTATTTCTTCGTCAACTGCCTCTGCAGTTTGTTCGCTACAATTGCGGTTTTCTTGCCCTGCTGCTGCGCCTGGCCCGAGAAAGACACTTTGATTTTGATCAGTCAAACTCATTGGACCTAGAGCACCGCTCATGCCGTATTCCCGAACCATTCTTCTGGCAATATCAGTGGCCAGTTTTAAATCATTGGCCGCTCCCGTGGAAATAGAACCCACAAATAATTCTTCGGTCGCTCGTCCTCCCATCAGAGCCGCGACTTTATCTCTCAATTCTTCATTGCTCATTAGATAACGGTCTTCGATAGGCAGTTGCAGGGTATAGCCTAATGCGGACATTCCCCGGGGTATGATCGAAACTTTTTGAATTCTTTCGGTAAATGGAAGCATCCACCCCACTAACGCGTGCCCACTTTCGTGAAATGCCACAATTTGTTTTTCGTGCTCATTCATTCGCCGGCTTTTCTTTTCTAATCCCGCAACTACTCGCTCTACCGCTTCTTCGAAATCACGCATTTCCACCGCTTCGCTACCCCGCCTAGCTGCTAGCAAGGCTGCTTCATTGCACACGTTCGCCAAATCAGCTCCTGCAAAACCTGGCGTTCGCGAAGCCAGTGTTGGAATGCTCACCCCTGCCCCCACCTTTATGGCTCTTACGTGAATAAAGAGAATACTTTCTCTTCCTTTACGATCAGGGCGATCTACCAAAACTTGTCGATCAAAGCGGCCTGGACGAAGAAGAGCAGGGTCTAGTATTTCCGGCCGGTTGGTCGCCGCTACAACAATTAACCCGGTTTTGGAGTCGAACCCGTCCATTTCTGCCAGTAACTGATTTAGGGTTTGCTCTCTTTCATCATGCCCCCCCAAAACATTAGCATTACGGGTTTTTCCAATAGCGTCCAACTCGTCGATAAAAACAATGCAGGGTGCTTTTTGATGTGCTTGTTGAAACAAATCGCGTACTCGTGCGGCTCCTACTCCCACGAACATTTCCACAAACTCCGAACCAGTAAGTGAAAAAAATGGAACGCCTGCTTCACCAGCGACCGCTCGTGCCAATAGCGTTTTTCCAGTTCCGGTTGGGCCTACTAATAAAACACCCTTGGGAACCCGTCCTCCCAACCGGCGAAATTTTTCGGGTGTTTTTAAGAACTCGACTATTTCTTGTATTTCTTCTACTGCCTCATCTATTCCCGCAACATCTTTAAAAGTAACCCCGGTATCCGATTCTGAATGAATTCGGGCGGTAGATTTTCCAAAGCTCATTATTCCTGGAGGTCCTTGACCCACTTGCCCGCTCATTCTTCGCAAAATTATGCTCCACAATATAAGACCGATTCCAATGGGAATTACCCATAACCAAAAAATGTCCGAAAATCCCGAGGAAGGTTTAGCCTCGTATTCAATTCCTTTGGATTGTAAAATTGTAAAAAGTTCCTGATCTTCGGGCACTCGGTTCGCCAGCCAAGGAAGCTGTCGAGAACGAGGAGATTCACCTAATTCCCGCTGTCCTTTCTGCCCTTTTGGCGGCTTTTGGTCTGCTCCGGCTGCCAAAAACCCTTTTACCCAGTCATCGCCAATTACTACTCGTTCAAATCGGTCATTTTTCAAAGCAGTTAGAAATTGACTATAAGGAACCTTATTCACTCCGGTGTTGGTAAAAAAACCTCTCAACAAAAAATACCCCAGAATAAAAACCAAGAGATAAATTAGCGGCGACCCCAGCCTCGGTCGGTTTCCCGGAGTAGGCGTAGAGCTTCGCTCCGTCTTCTTTCCCCGAGGATTGGACCCAGTAGAGTCTACGCCCATTGCCTTTCCCCCTGAGTGCCCCTCTGGGCAAAACTAACCCACTTCACTTTGTTGAAATTTAGGGCGCCAACCCTGCCGGGAGCAAGAGGCTACTCTTTCGTATTGCGCAGTCATGGTTGTTGATGTTGCAGGAAAATAGAGTAAGGAGCACGAGGTGTATCAGCAGGCACGACCCAAGATTGGAGATAAATAAGAGGTACATAAATTGTGCAAGTGATTAAGCAGGTGATTACGATTATTTGCGCAGGTGGAGACGAGTGCCGCCAAGAAAATGTTGCATTGGCCGTGCGGAGCGCCAAGGAGCTTGCAATGCAATGGATTTATGATTCTGTCGCATTAATTGACATAGAGTCAAATTTGACTTCTGGTCAAAATATATCTCTTAGAGTAAATATAATAAAATCAAGGTGTTAGCTTATGCAATATAATTGTTTATTTCTTGAATAATAATAAAAATTCACTGTAAGTATGGCAAAAAAGTTAATGCGACAGAGCCCTTCGACTTAAATCAATTCGTGAATACTCTACTTTTTCCCCTGCGCAATTGATTCAATTCCGCGCACAATTTCTACTGCGGTGGACTGCGGATCAATACTAGCGGATTTTTTATTAACAACCAAATGCAGCTCAGAAGTCTCCACGTCAATCAGCTTTATCGTTAACCTAATTACGCCTGACAAAACAAACGAACTTCCATTCATTATCCACCGCCCCCCTTCTATTTGCTCGCCGCCATCAGTTTTTGGAAACCGAACCTGACTGCTGCGTTGTATTTCTTGTAAAATAGCCTGGTCTAATGCCAGGCAAAGACTTCTGGCTTTCCCATCGCTGCCCTCGAAACTAATAGATTCAATTTTAATAGGGATTCTATTATCCGCACTTTGGTCGGTTTTTTTCTCAGCCATTGCCGGCGATTTTACTTCTTCACTTTGGCTTTCTTCATTGGGCGACTTTTTCGATATAGCTTGCCCTGCCTGCTCGGTATCGGCGAACTGCTGAGAAGGTTCATTTTCTCTCAGCGCTGAGTTTTCGAATTCCCTATCCACCTTACGCACCCGTAAAGTATGCAATTTATTTCGCGGAACGTCGTTTAGCTCCCAATCCTGGGGGCAAAAAATAATTCCTGGATCATCAGAATCATCAAAGCAGTATTTTCCCTGTTGGTTTTTCTTAGTGCACCCCACTTTGGTGCGCATATACATTTCAATATGATCTTTCTCCCAGGTTCCCCAATTGTAATAAGCCAATTCTTCGGCAGTCATTGCACAATCGCGTGCTAATGAAAGTAGAGTCTCGCCGATTTTCACTTTGTGTTTTTCTACTTTGCATATAATTAATTCACTAGGCCATTGCGCAGTATTGGGTTTGTCTTTACTGGGGGATGATCCCGAAGATGCCGAATCGTCGGTTGCAATAGGAGACTCACCCTCTCCCACGAATTCTAGGTACTGGTCAGAGTGCTTGCCGGCATAAGAGCTGAAAATTCGATAAGTCGCTGGTTCTACCTGCTTTTCAGCAAGTCCCTCTTTATTAGTAGTCATTGTTTCTTCCATTCCGGAAAGCAACTTAATCTTAACTTTTACTCCCGGTATGGGTTCACCGGACTCGTTTTCAACTACTCGTAAAGTTATCGTGTCTAGTCTAGGAGGAGGCAATGGCTCTACCGCTTTTACTTCGGGGACTTTTTTGGTGGTAAGCTCTGGGCAAGCGTCGTTGCTGTCCACTAATACCAACTTTTCAGTTTTGCCGGTTTGGTCAAAATAGTAAAACATTCCCTCGTCTGCCATTAAGCGATGAACAAAACCTAAATCGCTCTCTTCATATTGAGCGCAGCACTCCCTAGGAGAATATTGCTTGGCCAGCTTTACTTCTACTTCCCTCTGAAAAGGCTTCAAACCTTGAGAGAGTACTTCTTCAATTATTTGCGCAGAGGATTTGTTTTCAAAAACTCGGCTACGTTTTCCGTACTGAAGAGCATAAACTGCCGCAGCAATGTCAAATCGAACTGTAGCTTGGCCAGCGCTCTGCCCTATAATTTCTGCCCGAAAAACAATTCCGGTAAACGTTCTTTCCTGCTTTTGTCCGCGAGAAAGCACCAAAGCGCATTGCTTTCCCACTAGTGCGGCATAATCAAGGTCCGAGTAAGTGACCACCTCCACCTTGCCTTGATAGGGATAACTAATGGTTTCTTTTACGTGAAATTCCAGAACAACCAAATCTTCAGTGCCTTCTTTCGACTGGCTGGGTTCGATTTGAAAAACGGCAGTAGCTTTAGGAAGTGATTTAACTTTTAGATTTCGTTTCATAAATGCTCCTAATTAGCTATTCTGGTTAAATTAACTGTCAACACAAATAAATCACCATTAAAGTTATCTAAATTCCTATGCGACGCAAAGTAATCCAAGCCGCTTCCGGAAGGGAATTATTAAAATCAACAATACAATCCAACATCCAGTCGGTTTCACCTTCCGGATCGACAATTTTTTGAATAACTTCCCAACAGCGATTTCCTTGTTCTCTAATCAAAGTATTGTGCGGTAGTCGCGATCTGGGTTTTAAATCAATAAAAGCGTGTTCTTCCCAATAGGGAGCCATAGCTTGTTCTAAAGATTCCACTGTCCACTCTGGTTCTCCCTCCAAATGGCGAATATACTGCAAGGCTTCCTCATACTTCTTGCCCGCCAAAGCGCGAAGCAATTGGTGCAATTCGTTACGTACCCGAGAAGCAAATGCTTTGGGATTTTGTATTAAACGCTCCAATTCCACCGATGAACTGGCAGACTTTTCTTCTTCCGTAGAAAACTGGGCAGCGGCATCTTCCCATTTGGTTTCACTTTGCCCACCGCGCATGCGCTCCCACTCGTCCAAAAGACTAGAATCGACATTGCGCACCATTTCTTTTAAATGAGTAAGAATGTCTTCAACAATATCATCTCTGGCCGATTCCGGAATGGTATTAGCAAGAACTCGATAGGCATCAGAAAGATAACGCAACAACACTCCTTCGCTTCTCTGCAAACCATATTCCACTACGTAATCCTGAAAAGAGCTCAATCGTTCAAAAATATCGCGGGCAACCGATTTTGGCCGCAAATCTGCGCTCCCCAACCAGGGATGTTTTTGAGCAAAAGCAGCAAAAGTTCCCCAAATAAACTCGGCATTGGGCTTCACGTGCTCGATTTTTTCCAATTCGGCAATTCGGTCTTCGTAGGGAACGCCTTGCGCTTTGAGCTCGGCTAGCTTTTCTTGCTTCAATTTATCTACTTGGCGCAAAAGCACTATGGTTGGGTCTTCTAAAATGGCTTCCGCCATGGAAAGCAAATCAAGCCCATAAGTTTCACTTTCCCGATCGAGAGCTTCTATAGCTTCTACCAAATAAAGCGATAAAGAATGAAATAAAGAAAATTCTTGCTGCAAATCTTGACTCACTTCTACGTAGCTTCCTCTTCCTTGCGAATAGCGATAAGTCTGTACTATTTCAGATTGCAGCAAAGACTGAAATAGCTGAGCCGCTCTTCGGCGGTGATTACGCTTGGCATGCTCACTCTCGTGAGAACGGGCAATTAGTTCTACCAGTCTTCCGTATCCGCCTCTGGGCCACAACTCGTCAGCTTGCAATAGATTTATAAGCATTCCATGGGTAATGGTAAAACGGCTTTCCAAGGGTTCAGGCTGTTTTTCACGCAAACGCTCAAAGGTGTTCTTGTCCCAATGGACATAGCCCTTTTGAGGAGCCTGCTTTTTTTGAATTTTTTTCCCCCCTGCTGCTTTTGCGGTCAGGCGAATATTCTCAATTACGTGTTCAGGAGCTTGCGCCACCACCAAACCATGATCGTCGTATCCTTTTCTTCCCGCTCGGCCAGCAATTTGGTGAAAATCGCGGCTTTTGAGAATACCCATTTTATGGCCATCGAATTTGCAAAGTTGGGTAAATAATACCGTACGAATAGGAATATTAATACCCATTCCCAAAGTATCGGTACCACTAATCACTTTCAGCATTCCTTTTTGAGCTAGCCGCTCAGTAAGTCGGCGATATTTGGGCATAATCCCGGCATGATGTAAACCAATACCTGCTCGCAAAAAACGCTGCATGTCTTTTCCATAGGGAGTATCAAATTTGACTCCTTGCATTGCAATGCGAATAGCTTCTTTTTCTTGTTTATTGCAAAGATTAACGCAGGTAAGAGCCTGAGCCTGTTCGGCAGCGGAACGTTGAGTAAAATTTACCAAATAGATGGGCGCCTGTTCCTTTTCAACCAAATGGGCAATAGTTTCATGAAGAGGAACTTCGCTATATTCAAATTCTAAAGGAACCGGCCGTTCAAGTCCGGTCACCACAGCAATTTCCCGCCGTGTAAGCGATTTGATCTTTTCCTCAATATAATTGGTAGGCCCCAAAGTGGCAGACATCAGCAAAAAGGTGGAAAAAGGCAGGGAAAGCAAAGGGATTTGCCAGGCCACTCCTCGTTCTTTATCGGCGTAATAATGGAATTCGTCCATAATGACATAATCAATTCCCGAGCCCTCTTCTCGCAAAGTAAGGTTCATGAGAATTTCGGCGGTGCAACAAATAATTGGGGCTTCCCGATTAACCGCAGCATCGCCAGTCATCATGCCGACGTTTTCTGCACCAAAAGTTTCGCATAAGGCAAAAAACTTTTCGTTAACTAAAGCTTTTATTGGACAAGTGTAATAAGAAACTTTTCCTTCAGCCAGTCCTTTAAAATGTAAAGCCTCGGCAACCAGCGATTTGCCCGAACCAGTAGGAGTTCCTAAAATCACGTGTTTACCAGAATAAAGCTCAAGAATAGCTTCTTCCTGAGCAGCATACAGGTTTAAGCCTTTGGACTCTGCATAGGCTAAAAACCGACTAAGAAGCTCATCCCCAGTAATTGATGATCCTGGGGATGGCAAAAAACTGATAAGTTGGTTGGAGGTAGACATAGAACGCATCTTACTGTATTTGCATCTTCACGGTCACCTAATTTGCGCCAAGGTTGTCATTAAGAAAGTTGGTAAGTATGGCCAGACCATGCTCAGTTAGAACACTTTCCGGGTGAAACTGTACTCCCACTAACGAGTATTGCTGGTGCTTTATGGCCATAATTTCACCTTCGGCAGTTCGCGCAACTACTTGTAGCTCATCAGGCAGTGGTTCTTGCACAATAAGCGAATGATACCTTCCTGCGCGAAAAGGGTTCTCTAGTCCTCGGAAAACTCCTTTTCCATTGTGAAAAATTGCCGAGGTCTTACCATGCATAAGTTTCGTTGCCCGATCTACTCGACCACCAAAAATGTGGCCAATGCATTGGTGCCCTAAACAAACCCCTAAAATCGGTATTTTTTTGTAAAACTGAAGAATCACGTCGTTTGATACTCCTGACTCTCGTGGCGAACCCGGACCGGGTGAAATTACAATATGAGTTGGCGAAAGACGCTCGATTTCTTTTACTGATATCTGATCATTACGAAACACCCGTGGCTCCGCCTTTAATTCTCCAAAATACTGTACCAGATTATAGGTAAATGAGTCGTAATTATCGATTACTAAAATCATTTGCTTTCTCCTTCTGCTAAATAAATGGCTTCAAACAAGGCTTTCGCTTTATGCATACACTCTTGATATTCTCGTTGCGGATCGGAATCAGCAACAATGCCTGCTCCCGCTTGCAAGAAAACTGTTTTTCCGCGTTTTACTATTGTCCTAATAGCAATACACAAATCCATTTTCGAGACCTTGGGCTTTTTTTCTTTACTTGCCGCTGACTCGCAATTAATCGGAAAACCAAAGCACCCTATTGCACCAGCATATATTCCGCGATTATTAGTTTCCAAAGTTTGAATTATTTGCATGGCACGAATTTTCGGCGCCCCGGTTACGGTTCCGGCCGGAAAAGTAGCTTGGAGTAGGTCAAAAGCATCTTGGTCATTCTGGAGTCGACCCGATACCCGTGATACTAAATGCATAACGTGCGAGTAATGCTCTACGTTCATGTATTTTGAAACTTCCACGCTCCCATATTCACAAACCCTTCCCAGGTCATTACGAGCCAGATCTACCAGCATTACATGTTCGGATATTTCCTTAGAATCGCGTTGAAGCTCAGTTGCCAATTCCTTGTCTTCTTGCTGGTCAATACCGCGACGACGGGTTCCAGCAATGGGGTCAATCTGAGCAATATCGCCCTCCAGTCGCACCAAAATCTCTGGAGAAGAACCAATGAGTTGAAAAGGACCGCAGTCCAAGTAAAACAGGTAAGGAGAAGGATTTAGCCTACGCAAACACCGGTAGATAGAAAATGAATCAGCCCCGGTTTCTTGCTGAAATCTTTGAGACAAATTCACTTGAAAAATATCCCCGGCAGCAATGTGTTCTTGAGCGGTTTTTACCATTTCTAGATATCTATCGCAGGGTGTATTCGATTTTATTTCCAAAGATTTGGGAAATCCAGATAGCGACTTCGCCTCTACCTTGGAAGGAGCAGGACTTTGCAGTTTGTTCAAAATATACTCAAGGCGCTCGGTGGCTTCATTATAAGCAGCACGCGGAGAATCTTTTATGTGAGCGTTAACAATAACAAAAGTGCAGTGCTGTACGTGATCTAGAGCAACAACGGTGTCCGCCAGAAAATACATTGCCTCCGGCAATAATTCCTTGTCTGAATGACTGGCATCTGGAAACCGTACAGCAGGCGAAGACAAAATGGGCTTTACGGGCGCTACAGGCTCCACAGGCTCAAATCGACGAACAATATCATAGGAAAGAAATCCCACTACCCCACCAGCAAATTCAGGAAGACCAGGCACCTGCGCCGCAGTATGGGCATAAAGAAATGTACGCAGTATATGCAGGGGATTACGATTTCCTATCTCTTCTTCGTTTTTACGCCCTTTTGATTGCATTACAATCTTGTTTTTTTCTATTGTTAGAGTTTGTGATGGATTAATAATGATGTAGGAGTAACGCCCAACTTGTTCTCCTCCTTCCACCGATTCTAACAAGCAACAGTGGGCTGATTCTTTCAATTTTAAAAAAACTGAAACGGGTGTTTCTAAATCAGAAGGAATTTTTTTAAAAACGGGTACTACATTTCCTTGAGCCGCAAGGAGCTCGAATTCACAAAAGTTAGGGGTGTACATATCTATCCTTTTTTTAGTTCAAAAAATAGAATTTTTCAGAGAATTGCAAAACCCAAATTTTCCGCTCCCAGACGGCGGGTTTTGCAATTGGCTGTTTTTAAATACAAACCTTGCTCAAAAGCAAAGTTTCGCATTCAAAACAGAACCTATTATTGGAAGGAAGCCTTTAACCCCGTCCTGAAAATATCGCTAACATCGTCAATATCCAGGACGGGCAACGCCATAACCACAACTGGCGGCCATCCAACAGACAATACGATGCAGAACAGTAGGAAGACATATAGCAATAATAGAGAGTCCATTACCAAAGATCAAGCACGGACTTACAATTACTATTTATTTAGTGGAGGTTCTTTTCGCCGTGGTAGTTCTGACTGGCACAAGACAATCGGAAGTATACAACTGGTAAGCGGTCTGAAAAAAGGCAGTTGCCATTGCTGCCGCTGGGTCCTGCAAAGATAGTTTCTTTGCAGAACCCAGTCGATCAAAAGAATCAACTTCCATAGAGGCTAATTGATTATTAAACCCTACCACTACCAAACGGTTGGAAAGTAGTGTTCCCACATCACGTTTATTCTGAAGAAAAGCCCACCCCTGATCAGCAGGAACATGCATCAAGTCGTGACCAAAAAAAGAAGCCTCGTATTGCCCCCCCAAAAAACCCATAACAGTTGGCGCAACGTCCACCGACGAACCAATAGGCTTATCCAGTTTTTCTTTTGGCAACCAATCGGGACCCCAAAATACTAAAGGAATACGGTGAGCGTCTACCGGGAGCTGGTTCCTTAAATATGAACGCGGGCCGTGGTCAGCTACCACTACAAACAATGTGTTGGCGCCAAATCCTTCTGATTTCGCCTGACGGAAAAATTGCCCCAGAGCCCAATCGGCATAGCGGGTGGCTCCTTCTCGCGTTCCCTGCTCTCCTTTAATATTTCGTTGCGGAAAGAGAAAAGGTCGATGGTTGCTTACCGTAAGCACCGAAAGAAATAGCGGCCGTCTAGGGTGAGAGCTTCGGTTTTTTCGTAGCTCTTGCAACGCGCGATCAAATACTACTTCGTCTGCGTATCCCCACGCAGTAGAAAAAGCCGGTTTTTTTCCAGGCATTTCTGATTGAATATCTGATTGACCAATTACCTCTTCAAAACCGTTCCTGAAAGCAAAAGGACCCATCTCGTCAAACTCAGGTCTCCCCCCATACAGAAAAACTGTGCGATACTTGCGCTCTCGCAATACCGAAGCCAGAGTATCCATGGGTCGTAAAGGCTTTCTTTGCAAAACCGAGTTACCCGGAATGGGCGGAAATGACGCCCATACGCCTTCCAATCCTCTGGCAGTTCTCGTGCCGGTGGCATAAAATCGCGTAAAAACGAGACTTTCCTCTAATAGTTTGTCAAATTGGGGAGTAAAACTTAAGCCTTTACTCAGACCTGTTAATTCACTTCCCAAGCTTTCGGCAATAATTAGAACTACATTAACATTTCGACGATCATGGGGGCTTACCATAACCCGCCGAATTCCGTTTACAGAAGTGAACCGCAACCATTCTGAATCACTAGCCAGTTTTTTTCGCACTAACTTAATTGCCTGCTGATTGGGAAGCGCAGTATAGTGAGAAAAATAATCTAGTTGTCCGGTAATAACGGCCCTTATAAAAGTAGCGGAACCATTTTTTGCTAATTCCCGATGAGTGGCATCAGCTAGCGGAGGCACCCAGAAAACCGAGCCCATAAATAAGGTTAAACCTGCCAAAGCTTGCATTCCTCTGCGCCTCCAGGAACAGGCTTTTGGCGTGCTGGGAATTCCAGTGTATAAGGCTCCGATTACTAAGCAACCTGCCGTGATAGCCAATACCGGATACGATTCCCAAACATTCCCGGTAATCTCACCAGTATAGGCAATATAGTCAACGACAATATGATCTGGTCTGGTGCCAAATTCCCAAAAAAAAGCAAACTGAATTGCTAACCAAAACAGCGAGCAAGACCATATCAATGTCCCAAGGATAAAAAAGCTCCAACGACTGGTATTACTCGCAGCAATTAAACTAGGCTGAGCAATCAACAAGGCAATCCCTAGGTCGGACAAAATACCCCAACCCAGGGCTGCTACTGCTCCCCATCCGAAAGGCACAATAGGAATGAGCGCTAACCGAAGAATGAAATTTCCGCCTAGAGCTAGAAGCAGCTTCTTGCTCATAACTGCGCCTTCTCTTAACCAACACGTTATTGGGGAACTCCCAATAAAACTAAATCTTGGTTATCAAAAGTAATAAGCGAGCGATCAGGTTCTCTTGCTCCCGATAAAAAGAATTTTTGGCGATAAGTTGCGCGTTCAATAAATGGCGGCGCTTTGCTTAACCCATCGGAATGCTGGATAAAGTAGAGATCAATCAAATTCTCTCCAGCAGAATTACTTTCTGACTCTAAAGTTTCTACCAAACCGATATTATCAACTCTAAAAGTATAACATCTTTGACCGTTTTCCTTAGTATTTGATAAGTGCTTTTCGTAAACATACGCATATTTCTCCCTGGCATCATCTTTCTCTTTTTCTTCGTTTATGGAAGGTATTGTATGCGCCTTTATTTCATAGCGATCGCTTACCCCATCAGCATCCTGATCGACAACTATAGCTCCGTCATTATTGTGAGGGTTGGAACCCTGAAACGCTTCTAATCCATCAGGTAAGCCATCGCCGTCGCTATCTGGTGTCACTTTACTGGTTTGCAATACTAGAAACTCTTCACGATCAAATAAAAAATCTCCGTCAGTATCCATACGAAGTTGTTCGTGCTCTATACTAGAGCCCTCGGGCACTTTGCAAGGGTCTGACCAACCTACTGGCGTCTCCGTAATCCCACTCAAAGGCCAGAAACCTTTCCTTATTTCAATACCGTCTCTGCAGCCATCATTATCGGTATCTGCCAGCAATGGATCGGTGTGGTACTGTTCTATTTCCTCAAAATCGGAGAGACCATCGGTATCGGAGTCAGGCAATAACATCAGCTTGTTATTACGAAAAGACAGCTTGGCCGACCGATTTGTAGCTACTACGTCAAAAAGGGTAAAAGTCTGATAAACTGCTCCTTTAATTAATTCCAAAAAACTTATATCAATAGACGATGAAAACTTTTGAAACACTCCCCGTCCGTGATTGGCCATGGCCTGCAAAAGAGCGGGAGGACCAGAAATTTCTTCGCTCCATATATTACATTGACTAGGGAGAGTATTTTCTAGGTAACTAGTGCTGAAAGAGATTCCGCCTACCATTTTTTCCAACGACATAATGTCATCAATTTTCTTTAAAATAAGATCGAAATCTTCCCCTTTTAGTTTTCCTAAATTATTTGGATCGTAAACACAAGGCTCTCCGTCACTAAAAAAAACAATGGCGTAGCGGGTAGTTTGTTGCATTTCGGGAGTCATCTTCGCAATATCTTCATTAATGGCTTCTTTGGCCTTGTCCAACACAGCCAAGTATGGTGTGTTACCAAATGGAGAGTCTAATTGGTTAATATATCTGCCAAATTGCTTTTCTACCGACACTTCGGGGTTACAAGGAACAAAATCTCCGGTGAGGTAAGAAATGCCGATATTTGCTTCATTAGTAGCAAATTGAATGATACCAAATGAATAATTACTTTTTTCACAATAAGTTTGCAAAACTTCGTTAACTGCCGAAGCTCTTTTACTGTGACCATTGGGAGGTTTGGGGTCATTTATAACCATGCTTAGACTAGCATCCACCAAGAAAAGAACTTTCACTGGTAGCTGTAGTTCGCTAGAGCTTCTGGTACAAAATTCACCCTCGATAGAAATGCGGTTATCTTTATCAGTTTGCTCCAGAATGGTATTAGAGCAACCAATCACTGTACCCATGGCAGCGACAATTGCACACGCGCGGTTTTTCGCTAGCATCCGCCAAATCAGTTTTTTCCCGCCAGCCCCATGTTTGCAAACCACCGACATGCACTACCCTTTCCGTTCTTGCTACCGCCAATAACCTGGCATTGCTTGTGCTTTGTTCCTTAAAAGGAGTCAATGCCTTATCGCCATGCCCTCTGTCCTTTGGCTTACTTTTCTGGTGCCTTAATACCACAGTTACCTCGATCAGGATAGCGATCAGTCTTGGTCGTGAGGCATGACTCCATACGCCGAGCGATAAAAAACAAAAGGCGTGCGGTATAGAAGATTGGAAACTCGGGAAGTGTAAACGTCCGCATAACGCTCTACCTGGGAGGCGAGATGACTCTTGTCATTTCCTGATCGAAGGAGCAGTCCCCAATAAGGATTCCCTAGCTCTCCAGATGCTTGGGCAAGGGGGGCAATTTGCGAATCAAGTGATTCCAGCTCTTCGCGTGTCCGCTCTAGGTTTTTTTCCAAAAGAGCCACTGCATTGTCACCTGGAAGTTCGCCCGCTTGCCAGCGCTGAAGCGCCAGCCGCAGCCGGCATATTTGGTGCTCAAGCTTTTCCTTTTCACGCATTTTTTTCTTTAACTGCGCTCTGGAGACTGAAAACGATTCCATTGCCTGAATTTCCGACTCCAGTTCCCGCAAAATAAGCGCCGTACGCCATCGTAACGCACTTTTAGACACATGCACATCGCCCCACATATGGTCGCCCACATAAAGTATCTCGTCGCCGGACACCCCTAACCGCTTTTCTACCAATGAGGCATCTCCTCCAAAAAAAATTCCTCCCTTGGTAATCGCCATAGCAGGTTTGAGTAAACCTTGATCATTAACAACTTCGAAAAGAGGGCCATGGGAAAGAAAAAACTCCGGCTTACGAGCCTCTACTACCACTACTTCAAACAGGTCTCTCCATTTCATCCCCCCAGGAAGAAACCGTTCAAAAGCATATGACATCATGGAATTGGTATAGCTCCATCCGGAATTGGTAATGAGCATCAATTTCTTGTCTGCCTGCTTTTGATCCAATAGCGCTCTGGCCGTTTCCGCATCTAAAGAGACAAACCTCTCGGGGTCGGCCATAATTTCGGCTTTAAGTTCGCCCTCCATATGTGCTTGGTCAAGTACACGATGTATACAATGAAATAAATTTGCATATCCCAAAACATCTGGCAATTGCCGATTGTCAAGTAGTACTACTAATTGTGAATACATGCTTGCTTCAGAAAGTGAAAACAGAGTATTCAGAAATACCCATCGTTCTTGAGCTAAATCAACCACAACTCGCGAATATACGCGCCTTTGCTCGTCAAAATCGAGCCTTCGAGTGCCATGATAGGCCAGTTTCACATACCCAAAACGATTTGCTTTGACTATATTTCCCAATTTTGTATCGACAATCAAACCGCGGGCCACCTGTTGGGGGTCAAAGACACAATTCTCCACCGGCCACCCGTTTTCCAAAAACCGAAGCTTCAAATGTTCGAAAGCACGCATTTCCCAGGCATACACATCGTAGTGAACCAGGGTGTAGTCCATGTCGTAACCAATAGCGCGGATAGAACGCATATTCAGCGTACGATTACAAAAAACTCCTCTGGCATGAGGCGGATCGCATTCCAGCCCTAATTCTTCATTTTCATCCTGGCCGCAGTTTTTCATGGGTTTTGGTCTTTCTAGAAAGTGCCTACTCGGATCGACACTAATCGCAAGCCTTTAAAAAAGTCTACGAAATCGTCTTGACCGGTATCATTAAGGTGATTATTAAACGTTTCATGAATACTCCTTTGGTTTTTCGATGCGAACACTGTGGCTCCTTTAACCGCATATCTCTATTGGTGCCCCAAGGACAAGCAGTCTGCGGCAAGTGCAAATCTGATTTGAATACTACCGGTGTTGCCCAATCTGTTGACGAAAATAGTTTACAACGAGCGATTTCCTCTTCTCCGGCGCCAGTACTAGTTGATTTTTGGGCGCCATGGTGTGGACCATGCCAGGCGTTTGCGCCAGTTTTCGATGGGTTTGCCCGAGAAAAAGCGGGGGCTTTGGTACTGGTGCGACTAAACACCGAGGCTTATCCCCAAGCTGCCGAGCGTCATTACGTGCAATCCATTCCTACATTGGCACTGTTTCGAGGTGGAAAAGAAATAGACCGAGTGTCGGGAGCTATTTCGCGCACTGAGTTGCATCGTTTTGTAGAGGCAGCTACTTTGCATATTCATGTCTAACTATTACGAAAGAGACTACTATTTTTTCTCCTTATAATATAAAGACCAGTTGCATGTTGTTAGCCACTAAAGGCATGTCTGTGCGCCGATGATTAGAGTAACTTTTTTAGGCACATCGGCAGCAGCGCCAACCATTTCCCGCAGCCTTTCATCCATTGCCGTGAAACGCGAAGGTGATTTGTTACTTTTCGACTGCGGAGAAGGTACTCAGCGTCAAATGATGCGCTATGGCACTGGCTTCGACGTTCAGGACGTGTTTTTCACCCACCTACATGCCGACCATTTTCTGGGTATTATTGGTTTTGTACGCACTCTAAAGATGGCCGATCGGCAAGAACCAATGCATTTATTTGGTCCCCGGTCTGCAAAGCGCATACTAACGCAAGCGCTTAGTTTGGGAATGCAAGCAAATCATTTTCTAACAGAGATTCATGAGCTTAAAGACGGAGATGTGGTCCAACGAAATGGTTATCAAATTCATGCTTTTGAAGTTAATCACCGCGTGCCAGCATTAGGATATGCGTTAGTCGAACCCGATCGTCCGGGAAGATTTGATTTAGAAAAAGCCCGAGCTTTGCATATTCCCGAGGGCCCTTTGTTTGGCAGGTTACAAAAAGGTCAGAACATAATTTTACCCGACGGCCGGGAAATTTTTCCCTCGCAAGTAGTTGGCCCTGCACGTTCGGGACGCAAAGTGGTTATTTCCGGAGATACTCGCCCTTGTTCCTCAACCCAAAATGCAGCCATTAACGCCGATTTGCTTATTCACGAAGCTACTTTTGGAGACGAAGATATTATTCGCGCCAACGAAACCGGACATTCCACCGCCCGGGGTGCTGCTTTGTTAGCCAAAGAGGCTCAGGCCAAACGTTTAGTGCTAACCCATATTTCTAGCCGTTATGACACTGACGTTACCTCTCTTTTACAGCAGGCAAGAGAAGAATTTGCTCGTACCGACTGCGCTAAAGACGGTTTGCAAATGGAAGTCCCTTTTGCTGATTAGTTACGGCCGGTCATAGCCGAAGCGCTCACGAACTATGCGTTCTAATCTCACAAAAACTAGGCGGTCACTTAAAAGTCCTACCGCCACAATTACCGCCATTACCGCTACCATTTCTGCGATGTCATTGAATTCTCTACTCATCATTAAAAGTTGGCCCAGCCCTCCCGATATGTACAGCAGCTCCGCAGCCATTAGTGATCGCCAAGCAAACGCCCATCCCAAGTTCATTCCGGTAATAATAGAGGGAAGCGCTGCTGGTAATACTACCCGCATATACAAATTAAGACCATGCGCTCCCATGGTGCGTGCCGCACGAACATAAATAGGTGGCACATTGCGAATACCCTGTTCGGTAGCCACGGTAATAGAAAGCAAAGCACCCATTACTACTACAAAAATAATGGCGGTTTCGGAAAGACCAAACCAGAGAAGAGCAATCGGCAACCAGCAAACTGAAGGCAAGGCTTGTAATCCCACAATGAGAGCGCCAATAGTGCGATCAAGCAAAGAAACGTAGCGAATAAACACTCCCAGCACTACTCCTGCTACCGAACTTATAAGGTATCCCTGTAAGAGCCGGAAAAGCGTAATGCCCATCCCTTTTACATAAACGCCACTAGCAAATCCTTCAGCCAATCTTTGAGCCACGTCATAGGGGGAAGGAAATAAATAAGTTTTCCACAGACCAAAATATGCTCCAGCTTGCCATAATATGATTGCTACCGAAAAAAACATCACTTGTTGCAGCCGAGACACGTAACCGCTGGCCACGCCCTACTCCTCAAATCCTGCGCGCATTGAAGCGGAAAAATGCTGGGTAATCTGCTGAGACAAGGCCAAGACTTCTGGATCGGCTTCGTCGCGAGGCCTAGGAAAATCAACCCGGTACTCACTAAGAATTCTTCCGGGATGGGTTCCGAATACTACAATCCTTTCCGCCAATTGCACCCCGCTGGGAACGTGATGAGTGACAAAAACCACGGTCATCTGCATCTCTTTCCACAATGATTCTACTTCCCGAGTCAAAGCGAGCCGAGTATCGGCATCCAAAGCGGCAAAAGGCTCATCCATTAGAAGAATATCTGGTTTAAGAACCAATGCTCGCGCCAAAGCTACTCTTTGTCGCATTCCTCCCGAAAGCTCATGCACATAGCTTTTGGCAAAGGAGCTAAGATGCACATGTTGCAACCCCTCACTAGCTCGCCGTCGTCGTTCACGACGGTTCACTTTTTGAAGAGCCATGCCGAATTCCACGTTTGATTGCACATTTAGCCAAGGGAAAAGAGCCGATTCCTGAAACATAACAATACGATCTGGTCCCGCGCCCTTTACCACCTTTCCGTCAACGCGCACTTGACCTTCGTCTGCTTGCTCTAATCCGGCAACCAGATTAAGCAGAGTAGTTTTGCCGCATCCCGAGGGACCCATCAGAGCCACAAATTCACCTTTTTGCAAAGTCAAATTGATTTTTCGCAAAGCCTCAACCTGCCCGGTTTTGGTGACAAAAACCTTTCCAATTTCCACCAATTGAAGCTTCGGTATGGAGGCCATATTTGGCATCTCTAACAAGGTGGATATGGCCCTGGTTTTCGGCCAACGAAAAAATTGTGGTAGGCTTGAAAACGACATCTATAAAAATGAAGTACGCAGGACCGGCTGTTCGATCGTACAAGAGCAAAAATAGGGGCTGGCCAGTGCTATAGTACGATGTAGCGAAAAGTTCTCTTTCAAGCATTGTTGTGTTCGCGGTATTCTTAAAAGCGGGCATTAACTTGGAGGCAAAATAATGAAGGCAATATGGCTTGCTCTTTGGGGGTTGAGTGTATTTGTTTGGGGGTGCTCTAAAGATCCTGTTGACTCTAAACCACCTATCGACCCACCGCCTCCCCCAGAAGATTGGACCAAAATCGAGCCAGGAAAAATTATCGAATTGGATAACAATGCTATTGGCAACCTGCCTATCTCTCTAGCAGCAAACGGCGATAAAATGGGAGTAGCCTACTTTGCCGAGCTGCCCAAAGCTAACCCCCAAGAACCAGCAAAATATAACCTTCGTTACATCGAGTCTAACCAGTCACCGCAAACTGTTGACACGGTGGAAGTCGTGGAGGGAGTGTCATTAGGATTTTCCAATGGTGAACCAGTGATTGCCTATTTAGGAGGGGAGCCCGGAAGAAACAATACCGATAATCCCTATACCGGAGACACTGGCCAACCCAGTCTTTATTGGAAGGAAGGAGATTTGGCGATTGCCAGGCGTAGTGGAGGAAACTGGTCAGTGCAAACCCCTGTGCAGCGTGGTGCAAATATTACGGGTTGTGAGGTTCCGGTGAATCCACAGTTCGGAGACGTAGTTGGGTTATGGCCAGCCATGGCGGTAGACTCTAACGGCAATGTTTTTGTAGCATTTCGCGATGTCCACGGTGGTCAGTTTCCCACCGACTACCGCAAATCATTTGTAGAAATGTATATCCAACGAGTAAATTCATCGGGAGGCATTCCAGTGTATTGCCAATGGAATGAAACCACTGGCCATGGCGGCCGAAATTCTATAACTATCGCCGACCAACGGGTAATAAGTATTGCTTGGAGCACTCTGGCAGAGCCAAATGATAGCCCTACCGGCCTTCATATTGTACATGGCACCGGGATTGGAACCGATTCCATTGAGTGGAGCAAACCAAAAGCTATCAATACTTCGGTAAAAACAAATACCGGTCCCTCCCTGTCTTGGCATCCCGCCTATAATGATCCAGATTTCGGCTTAAACCCCGCAGCTTATGGCATTGCTTACGAAAACGCTGAAGACGGCATAGTCTACTACCTTCAATCAACAAATGGTATTGATTGGGGACGATCAGAACCTATCGAAGGCATCGGATCCGCAAGACCAATACGCTATCCTTCTCTAGTGTTTAATTCTTATGGTGATCCGCTAGTGATATACAGCACCTATTCAGATGCAAACAACAAACAAGAATCGCTCATGCTTGCCCAACGCCGCCCTGGAGATGGAATATGGTACAAACAGGAAATCGATCCTCAGGGAGGACATCAGACTAAAGCCGTATACCTTCCCAATGGAAAAGTAATCGTAGCCTATAAAGACACGACCAATACCAAGCTCAAACTAGCCATTGTGGCGCGTTAAGGAGTTCTTTTGTGAAAAGCCCGGCCTTTTTTCGTTTGCTTGCAACGGTAGGAATAACTTTTCTGCTTTTGTCTGGTTGCGCAGATACCGAGTTAGGCGGTTCTTTGTCAGAGGCCTTTGATCTATCTTTTTCCTCGGTACAAATTCGCCGCTCACCGAAGGCCATTCAAATTAACTATTTGAAATCGGAAGGACGGGAAGTAGTTATTTCTTTGACCGTAGCCACCGAAGGGATTGACGTAAATAAAACCATTGACCTGGGAGGCGAATATCAACCGGGACACCGTCGAGCTGCGGTTTCCCGGGCAATGGATGGCGAGCCAGTGCAAACCCTTCCTTTTATTGAGCGCGGCGAGCTTAGTTTTGATGACCATCCAGATGTAGGAAAATCAGTTCATGGAAGCTTTTCGCTCTCTTTTAGCGATGGAGAAGAAATAGGCGCCAGAAGAACTTTGGAAGGAAAATTCACTGGCTTAGTAGAAGAAACCAGATAGCGAATTTGTCGACACCAGCTTGTGTTTACACTCCTATAAAGTGAAGATTAAGGTTATGCAAAACACAGGTGGAAGGTTTGGCACCTGTTCTGCTGGTTGATTGCTGAAAGGCAAACCGATGGTGGGGATTTGCTTTTGATAGATTGTTGGTTGCACCTAAAACAGCTATATAGAAATACAAACCACCGAGTGTTTATGGTGTCTACTTCCAATAAATTCATTGGAAGGAATTCGCGAAGGTTCGGTTTTGTTACTCAAATGTAATCAAACGATAGCTTTGAATGCGGGTGCGGGCGGGAAGCACTAAACTTGATACACAGCACAAAATGAGGAATAGTACTTTAGTACTGGGGAGCATCGCGGGTATTTTTCAAAAAGTAAATTCGTTGTAGCCATTTTTCAAAAACGATCTTATATTCCCGCTCCTTTCAACACCATGCACACTTGGGAGTCAGCAATGCAAAGCATTGATATTCAGTCCACTATTCAGTCCATCATATCTGCTAGGGTTCAAAGCGCTTTAGGGCCATATCTGGTATTCCTACGAAGAATTTCTATGATTTTTGGCGGTGACACCAAGCCAAATCATCCGCAAAAAGCAGCGGAAGTTAAGCAGCAAAAAGAGGTTAGTCGAGAGGTTAATCTGGTTCAGCATCATAGCCAGGATACGAGAACCATTACTCGACCAATGAAAGACAAACCAATCTCCCGCATTAGCTCCGTGAGCATTGCCGCACTCGCTAATTTCAAGGTTGGAGATGCGGTCGAGTACCAGCAAGGGCGGGGAAAATTTGAAGCAAAAGTAGTCGCCATTCAACACACTACTGGCCTTTTAACTTTGGAAAGACAATTCGATCGTCGACAAATCATTCGTCCAGCGTCCAAAGTAGTTTCGCTTGATAAATTTTCGCCACCGAAATCTTCGGAAACATCGTCATTAGAAGTCAGTGCCGTAAAACCAATTATCCGCAAACGAACACCCATACCTGAATCTATTTCCACCGAAGCAACCAACGGTACGCATTCTCCTACTGCTAGCACGCCCACTCACGCCCCCACTAATCCCGATGACGCTTTCTGGGTTCAGGTGTCTCAAAAGCTGAAAGAACAAGAAGCAAGGAATTTGCATTCTCTGCACTCCCAGTCTCTGCATTCTAAAGACGAGTATAGGAACTAAAGAAACCGCTATAACCTTTGGCGTTCTCCGCCAGTCATGTCGTTCCTTCAGTCGCAAATCCTGACAGCCCCTAAGCCACTCTTAAATAGCCCATTACAGCAAGTTCGAACTAAGCTGTATTTATGTTTGGCCGTTAGGGTGGCTCTGGCGTTTGCACTCAATAAAACTATGTAACAGATCGGCACCTTCCGTATTCAAGCGGTACGCCAGTTTTTACGGACACTTCCTGCGCGAAGCATTTGTAAAAGTCATCTCCATTCAGACTTATAATAGTAGCTTGGTATGGTTCTAGCTTAAGCTGAATATTCCCATTACCCGGAAAAGTCAGAGGAATTGAGCTGCTGATATTTAACCTATCTCCCTCTGCAATATAGCTACTTTCGACCTGAACACGATATCTTGAATTTCTAATCTCCTGCATTGAGTCATTCAAGCAGAGTTCGACGGTCTTGGCATGGCAGGACATATTTGTTAAATTAATCAAGATGGATTTGGATTGGTCGCTATGCTCTGGGATCTTGGCTATGGAAAAAACTTCTTTTGTTGAGCATCCGTCAACCGATTTCAAAAGTATTTGGCGACAATGACCTGAATTCATTACCGGAAATTTTGCTCGAATTTTTGCCAGCTCTTTAAGCGACACTACAGAAGCATATGAAGAATTGTGTTTTTTTTCCATGAAACTAACAGGTATTGATGTACGCTGAACTGCTCTTGGGTCTAGACATTGCTCGTGCGATACAGACATTCCAGTTCCATCTAGAAGTTTATTAGTCAGCTCAAACTGCTCATTTTGATATTTTTGTACATATTCGTAGTCGTTTTTTATTCCCAATTCAGTTCCGTAGTAATAACTAGGGACACCTGGAAGAAAAGAAACTAAAGTATTGTAACCTACTTCATGTTTAGGCTTCCCGCCTAGGCCAGGCGCAGTTCTTCCAGCGTAGCTCCGGTTATTCCTATACACCAAAATGTCAAGGTTGTTTTTTGCCTTTTCTAAAAATTCTTTTTGAATTTCTTCACCATACTCATAAGTGGATGTCTCATCATGCTTCTCGTTTTGATATATTACAGTTGCGCCGCTATATTTTTTTGTGAGATTCAGGTCTGGGCCTTGCTTTTTAAAAAACGCCTGGAAGTCACCTAGCACAGCCGCCAATCTAATGTCAGAACAATCTTCGAAAACCGCGTTTCCTTTATAATCAGGAAACTCAGGAAGTGTAACGACATTGGGATGCAGAGCATCACGAAAAGTTTTTAGTATTTCGAAGAGAGTTTTGTTCTCCGGCTCATATAAATTGCTTCCGCCTATTTTTTTAATTAGCGCGCCAGGAGCGTCAACTCTACAACCAGGAATTCCAGCTAAAATTTCATTACCGGTAACTTGAATTATCTCTTCCAATGTTTCGGTATTGAGTAGATTCAGATCAATTTGAAACGGGTAAAAAGTGTGACTCATCAAGACAGTTTCTTTTAAGCCCTTAATTGGCTTTTCTAACCAAGAAGTTTTCATAAAGTCCTGAAAAATGATTATTCGTTTCGTTTCAACCTCTTCCCCGTCTTGCCCCTTATCTTTAAATTTAACTACTTCTATTCCATCATTATCAACAACAGAAATTTTGTCAGGCGAAAAGTCGGCCTTCCAATGCCTCGGCGTTTTTAGAAAATAGCTATAGTATTTAGGTTCTCCTTCGAGAGCCTTTTTGAACCAGCTATGATTACTAGAAACATGTCCCAAGACTAAATCTGTCATCAACGCCATACCTTTATTGGCGGCAGATAATACCAATTTTCTAAATCCTTCTTTACCGCCAAGGTCTTTTGCGGGTTCATAATTGGAGATATCGTACCCTCCGTCGCCTCTAGGAGATTCAAAATGAGGTAACAAGTAGACATTATTGCAACCAAGATCTTTTATTAGATGTAGAGTATCGGCCAACACCTCAAATCCTGTCTGACCAGAAGCACCGGTAAATTTGTCCGCGTAAGTATAATACCAGGGGGACATCCCGTGCCATTTTTTCGGCAAATTATCAAAAAATTTTTTTATACTTATATTACCTTCAAGCATGGTTGTTTGCATTTTGTTTTTAAAACTAACAATATTATTAACCAGCATTAGCAGCATTTTGTCCTGCTCTGACTTTACTGACACAAGCTTTTTTGTTAGAAAGTTCAGTTTCAGTATTGTTTCGTTGCTTATTTCTGCTTTCCGCAGCATATGCGACCACATATTTATTTCGTTAGTTTTTGCTGCACTCAGCAACCTATTAACTTCTTTCATGTTGGATATTTCTTTATTTTTCTTATCCACAAACCAAGCATGCAGGTCTTTAAATTGATAATTTTCATCTTTTGATTTAATTTTTTCTTCTACAAGCTTTAGATAATTTAAGCAATCAGGAATATCATAGTAAGGCATTTTGTTTATCATTTTGCGAAAATCTTCATTTGAACTAAGCCTATCGAATATTTCAAGTTGTTCATCAGTAACATTTGACTTGTCTTTTTTAAGTAAATAGGCGAATTTTTCATACCTATTAAGCTTTATATTCTTTGGAACCGCAGCAAAAGAGCCAGATATGACCGACGGAACCAGAATCTCCGGTTTCTTTCCAGAATGCTCCGGGTTTGATTTAAGCAACTTCTCGGAGCTCTTATGAGCTCCATCTTTCAACTGCACAAAGAAACGACTAGAAGATAATTCATTTTTCTCGCCAAAATCAAAAGGACTAGGCTCGAATTCGTCCCCAGAATGCGACTGTCCAGCAGGGACAGTCATGGACAATTCTCCGGTCAAAAATTCTTGCATCGAAGGACTTTTCGTCCGCATTAGGCATGACTTCCCTCTCCAGCACGAACCTAAACAGTCTGTCCAACTAGTAGTTGGTTTTGATGTGCTAGGCTTCATCATACACACATTCCCTCTATGTTCGATTAAAGGTAATAATTCTTGGTATTCTCAAGTTCACATTTATCGTCATTACCGGCCATCAGTTGCCGCTAAAACGGCAAAGCATTGAGCACGCTTGGAACTTTAGTGATATAAGAAGGATAATGACGTCGGAAGTACAACATGACAACGATAGCCACTATACGAAGAATAGTCGAAAAGTCACCCTTGCTTACGATTTTTTTTGAATTCTAGTATGATGCTCCCGCAAACCGCACCCTACTAACCTTTATGAATCCCATAATCATCATGAGACCTAACCCAAGAACTGACCTGAACGCTGTCGCCTTTACTGAGTCAAGAATCGCCGCATCCCTAGAACCTCTAGATCTTGTTCGCAACGCCGTTCGAACGAAATATTCTCGACAAGCCAAAGGAATTATTTGGAAAACGTTTGACGAACGACTTAGTCAGTACTTCCCGACTCTTCAACAAAGATTAGGAGAGATTTACGGTCATCGAGCAGACTACCATGGGTTCCTGGCGCAATTAATAGCAACTGCCTGGGAGGCATGGTTTGCCAGACCAGACGACTTGAAAGAACTGGACTTACAAAGGGGCTCTAAACCTTACTGGCACATGTCTAACCAGATTGTTGGCGCAACCTGTTATGTCGATTTGTTTGCCGGCTCATTAGCAGCATTAACGAACCATATTCCCTACCTGAAGGAATTGGGAATAAACTACCTACATTTAATGCCGCTTTTCCGCTGCCCCGATGCACACAATGATGGCGGATACGCGGTTAGCAGCTATCGCGAAGTTAATCCATCTCTTGGAAATATCGAGGATCTAAGATCGGTAGCCAAGGCCCTTCGAGAAAACGGAATTGGCTTGGCTTTAGATTTTGTGTTTAACCACACATCCAACGAGCACAAGTGGGCGAAAAAGTGCGCCGAAGGCGACCCCCACTACGCTGATTTCTATTTCATTTTCCCCGATCGATCTGAGCCGGATACCTATGAAAAGAGTCTGCGCGAAATCTTCCCTGACGAACATCAAGGCGCTTTTACACAGCTCCCTGATGGACGATGGGTGTGGACTACCTTTCATTCCTATCAGTGGGACCTTAACTATGGGAATCCAGCCGTTTTCAATAGCATGGCTGAAGAAATGCTCTTCATCGCAAACCTAGGCACCGAAGTTCTTCGTCTAGATGCGGTTCCCTTTGTATGGAAAGAAAAAGGTGAAAGTTGCGAGGGGATGGCTAAGGCTCATACCATTATAAAAGCGTTCAACGCTCTAGCGCGTATTGCAGCACCCTCCCTAGTCTTCAAATCGGAAGCAATAGTGCATCCTGACGAGGTAGTCTCTTATAACGGTTCAGACCAATGCCAGCTTTCCTATAATCCACTACAAATGGCCTTGTTGTGGAATTCACTTGCTACACGAGAAGTCAACTTACTTGCACAAGCGCTCGATAAAAGGCACAACCTCGAACCAGGATCAGCCTGGGTTAACTATGTTCGCTGCCACGACGACATCGGATGGACCTTTGCAAACGAAGACGCTAAAGTTTTTGGAATTGACGGATACGAACACCGCAAGTTCCTAAATAATTTTTACGTTGGCCGGTTCCCTAACTCATTTTCCCGAGGAGTTCCTTTCCAGGAAAACCCCAAAACCGGCGATTGTCGTGTGTCGGGAACTTGTGCTTCTCTAGCTGGATTAGAATTGGGCGATACCCACGCTATCGCCAGAATTTTGCTGCTTCATAGCGTTGCCATCAGTTCGGGAGGTATTCCACTCCTATATCTTGGTGATGAGGTGGGAACCCTCAACGACTACTCTTTTCGAGACGAGCCGGGAAAGGCTGGAGACAGTCGGTGGGTGCATCGGCCGAAAAGAGACGCCGAACGCTATGCCAACCGCAATCGATTGGAGACGCAATCAGGCCAAATCTTTCAAGGACTCCGCCGTCTAATTAAGTTAAGAAAATCATTGGATGCTTTTGAAGGAACTCAACTTACCGTTTTTTGGACCAAAAACCATCACGTTCTGGGCTATTTTCGCTACGGCCAAGAAAGCGATGTATTGGTATTTGCTAATTTTAGTGAACATCCGCAACATATTCAGGCGCAAACTCTCTCCGGAATCGGTTCCCCTGTAACCGAGCTAATTACCGAAGCCATTATCAACACTAGAGAAGAGCTTACTCTGAAACCCTATCAAGTAGTTTGGTTACGCGTCCGGTGATCCGAAAACTGGGGCATTTTTGCCGCAATTTCCTCCATGCCATCCAAACAGCCGCCCAACATCCCTTCCCGCAATCCCAAGACCGGCCCCGTGTACCCGGGGCCATGTCCTATATTTCTGAAGCAAAACTCGCCCAATGTGTAAGGTTCTCGGTTTCATGTGGACCGAAAGGTAAACGGGATGCTATGGTTCGCGCCAATCCGTCGAATTGAGAACTCGCCATGGGATTCGCCATGGGACTCAAGGAGTCGCGAGAATCACGTAACCCAAGGGCTACAGTCGCTAAGGTGTTTGCAAGCCGCAGTTTGGCTGCAAGCTTCTCAATGAGACCCGCCGATGTGAGTTTCCGGAACAAACTCTTTAAACCCAGAAACTAAGGAGAAGTCATGGCAACCATGCCAAACACGAAGGATCTTGAGGCAATTTTTAACCCCAAATCAATTGCAGTAATTGGCGCTTCCAAAAAGCCCGGCACAATTGGCAATCAAGTCTTTCAGAACCTTATCGATAGCGGCTATGAAGGAGACTTGTATGCAGTCAATCCAACCTCACCAGAAATTCTTTCCCGTAAAGCCTACCCTTCGGTTACTGATATTCCCGGACCGGTAGATGTGGCGGTTTTTTGTATTCCCGAGAAGTTTTGCCTGGACGTTGCCAAGCAATGTGCCGCGAAAAAGGTAAAGGGATTCATTGTCATAACCAGCGGCTTTTCCGAGGTGGGAAAGAAGGCGGAAGAAGAAGAGCTGGTGCGTATTGCCAAAGAAGTTGGTGGACGAGTGGTGGGACCCAACATTGTGGGCATTTTATCAAATGCTGCCAAAGCAAATGCTTCGTTTGCCCCTCGATTGCCATACCCCGGCGGAACTGCTTTTATCAGCCAATCAGGTGCGCTGCTTATTGCGCTTGACCAAGCAACTTTTGTGCGCTGCCTAGGCATGAGCTCCATGATCAGTTTGGGCAACATGGCAGACGTTGATTTTGCAGATTGCGTCGACTATTACGCCCAAGACCCTAACACTTCTTGTATTTCTTTATATATTGAAGGCGTAAAAAATGGGCGGCGATTCATTGA